>CAVALT010000271.1:0-2722 GCA_963589455.1 Clostridiales bacterium | reverse complement strand
TGCCTGCAAGCAGTCAATTCATACTGAAATACTGAAGGTGCTGAACAGATACAAAAAATTAAAAGCTTTGCTATTTGACAGTGCCTGTAAATTAAAGTAAAATGAACAAAGCCCTCGGCAGTGCAGGCTGCAGGCGCTGAGGCATGCTCTCATAGTCTAACGGATAGAACGATAGCCTCCGGAGCTGTAGATAGCGGTTCGATTCCGCTTGAGAGCGTTATGGATAGTATTCTTGGATGTGCCGCTGCGGGACTTATATTTGCTGCAGCTGTTTTTATTTTTCTGTGTGTTTTAAGAAGCCGTCGGGAGAGACATGGCTTAAGAACAGAGCATTACAGCATTGCATGCACAGGCTCAGATGAGTCCAAGGACACAGGCCTGCCTGGAAGACGCATGCTGCGTGCAGCATTTATTTCGGATGTACATGATTACTTCACGCTTTCAGGCTGCGAGGATAAGCTGCTTAAGGCAATTGAGAGTGAAAGGCCTGAGCTGGTTCTGCTTGGCGGAGATATCATAAGTGTAATCAAAGAAAAGAATGAGGCGCCGGACAGTGCGGAGGCACTGAAGGTGCTTAAGGCACTTGCGGCAGTTTATCCCGTTGTATATGCCGAAGGCAATCATGAATCCAGGTTCAGGGACAGATTTCCTGAGCTCTATAAGACATTCAGGACAGAGCTTGAGGCAGCCGGAGTTACCTTCCTTATTAATAATAAGGCGGAATACAGAGGCATTTCAATATACGGAGTAAGTCTTGACAGCAGGTATTATGATAAACACCTGCCGTTCATAGGCACCGACGCAGTGATGCCTCAGAAATATCTCATCGGAAAGCTCGGCATCCCGAAGGCATCGGACTTTAATATTCTGCTGATGCACAGTCCAATGTTCATTAAGGAGGCATCCGAATGGGGTGCCGACCTTGTGCTGTCCGGACATTTTCACGGAGGAACCATAAGACTGCCGGGAGGAAGGGGACTGATGTCTCCTCAGTTTCATTTCCTTAATAGATTCTGCTCAGGCATACACAGCTTTGGATCTACGGAGATGATAGTTAACCGGGGACTCGGAACACATACCTTTAATATAAGACTTAATGACCTTCCGGAGCTCAGTATAATCGATATTTATGGAAGAACCTAAATATAAGCTTGAACAATTGAATTTTGACGGCCCGCTGGACCTGCTGCTCAGGCTTATTGAGAAGGACAAGATTGATATATATGATATTCCGATAGTCCGGCTGACGGAGCAGTATTTTCAGTATGTCAATGCAATGGAGGAGCAGGATCTGGATGTAATGTCAGATTTCCTTGTTATGGCTTCGATACTGCTGGATATCAAGGCAAAAATGCTGCTTCCGAAGGAGGAAAAGGAGGAGCAGGAGGAAGAGGAGGATCCAAGGGCAGAGCTTACGGCGAGACTGCTTGAGTATAAGCGTTATAAGTTTATTGCACATGAGCTCAGGAAGTATGAGGCGTATGCAAAGCAGTACTGCTATCGCAATGAACCGCTTCCAAAGGAGCTTAAATCCTATGTTCCTCCGGTGGATCTGGATGAGCTTCTTAAAAATGTTACTGCGGAGAGCCTTAAGCAGGTATACTTAAGAGTCTTAAGCCGCATGTCGGCAGCAGAGAATACGGCACAGCAGCAGTTCTTCGGTGTCATCAGAAAGAACAGGATATCACTTGCCGGCTGTCTGAAGGGCATGGTGGGCTATGCAAAGAAGCACAGACGCTTTTCATTCAGGCAGATGCTTGAGGGCGGAGCAGACAAGACAGAGGTGGTAGTTAATTTCCTTGCCGTACTCGAGCTTATACGCATGGGCAAGATCAGCGTAAATCAGGAATATACAGATTCAGATATAGAGGTCGAGGTTAATCAGGATGCTGATTTCGACAATATTGATTTAAGCGGAATTGAGGATAGCTGACATATATGAGCGGACAGACTGCCGGTGAAGGCCAGCTGAGATTGGAGACCGGCGAAAGAAAAACAGAATATCAGTGCATTATGGAAGCAGTCATGTTTACTCTCGGGGGTGCGGTATCTGTATCCGAGCTTGCGAAGGCCTGCGGTCTGGATTCGAGGGAAGCCGAAAAGGAGGTGCGCGGACTCATGCGCATACTCGATGAGTCTGATGAAGCCTTTGTTGTAAGGGAGCTTGACGGCAGATATGAGCTCTGCACAAATCCCAGGTATTTTGAGAATCTTGTAAGGGTTGTATCCAATCCGAGAAAGCCTGAGCTGTCGGATGTGCTTATGGAGACGCTTGCCATAATTGCAAACAAGACTCCGGCGACCAGAGTGGACATAGAGAAGATAAGAGGAGTTAAGTCGGATTTCGCTGTAAATAAGCTGATTGAGTACGGGCTCATAGAGGAGGCCGGCAAGCTTAACGTTCCGGGACGCCCGGCTCTGTTTAAGCCGACTGATGAGTTTTACCGCAGATTCGGCATCGAGAATAAATATGCCATGCCAAAGCCAGACAAGGCAGTTGAAACAAAGATATCAGATGAGGTTCAGGTTGAGATAAAGGACATACTCGGTACAGAGGATGGACTGACCTGACAGAATGTACGGTTTATGGAGCTTTTTTAGGAAAATGCTGATTTAAGGAAACGCTGATCAAAGCGTTTCCTCCGCCGGATTTGCGCTGCGAAGCAGCAATTTCGCCTGCAAATCCGTGCAATCCAGCGGAGCTTTTAAGGAAATGCTGATT
>CAVALT010000270.1:0-2741 GCA_963589455.1 Clostridiales bacterium | reverse complement strand
ATAGGTATCTGTCAGCTTGTACAGCATCCTGCACTTGATAAGGCAACAGAGGGCTTCAAGGATGCTCTGACAGAAGCACTTGGAGAGGGCAATGTAGTGTTTGATGAGCAGAATGCCAACGGCGACGCTGCAACTGCAACAACAATCTGCACCAATCTGGTTGCTGAAAATGTTGACCTCATTATGGCTAATGCAACGGCATCACTTCAGGCCGCAGCTGCAGCTACAGGTGATATTCCGATTCTCGGCACATCTATCACAGACTACGGAGTAGCACTGGATCTTACAGATTTTAATGGTGTTATCGGCGGTAATATTTCCGGTACATCTGACTGTGCTCCGCTTGAGACTCAGGCACAGATGATGCTCGATCTCTTCCCGGATGCATCAACCTTCGGTATTCTCTACTGCTCAGCTGAGCCTAACTCAAAGTTCCAGTCTGATGCTGTTCAGAAGGTTCTCGAGGATGCAGGCAAGACTGTTAAAATCTACACCTTCTCAGATTCTAATGACCTTGCATCTGTAACACAGGAAGCATGCTCAAACTCAGACGCAATTTATATTCCTACAGATAATACTGCAGCTTCATACACAGAGACCATCAATAATGTAGCTCAGCCGGCAGGAGTTCCGATCTTTGCAGGTGAGGAAGGCATTATGTCAGGCTGCGGAGTTGCTACACTTTCCATCAGCTACTACAATATCGGTAAGGTAACAGGAGAGATGGCTGCAGAGATTCTTAAGGACGGAGCAGATATTTCTACTATGGAGGTTCGTTATGATAATGATCCTGTAAAGGAATACAATCCGACTCTTGCTGAAGCACTTGGAGTTACAATTCCTGATGACTACATCGATTACACAACCAAGTAATCTGATAATTAACTGATGCTGTGGGCAAAAAATGTACACAGCATCATATCAAGCTAATTTATGAGGTGCCCGCATAAGGACACCTCATAAGTGTGATTTACCAGCAAATTATGTGTTTCAGTTCTGTCCTTTTTATTAAAGCAGAGTACAGAACGCTTAATGAAGTCAGCTGTAACAGGCGGCTTTCATTTTAGGGCATACAGCCCAATCTAATAAATGAGGTGGATTTAATGGCAGCTTATTTCAGCGCACTAAGTCTTGCCGGACTTATCGGCAGACTCCCTGCCTGCGTGGCTCAGGGACTAATATGGGGTATCATGGCACTTGGTGTTTATGTTACCTTCAGACTTCTTGATATAGCGGATCTTTCTGTTGACGGTACCTTCTCTACAGGCGGGGCAGTAGCTGTAATGCTTATAGTGGGCGGCCTTAACCCATGGGCGGCTGTACTTATAGCAACTGTATGCGGTCTTGCAGTCGGCTGTGTAACAGGACTGCTTCATACCAAGCTTGGCATACCGGCTATCCTTGCAGGTATTCTTTCACAGTATGCACTGTATTCAATTAACCTTGCAATAATGGCATTTAAGGCAAATCAGGCTGTAAGTGTAGACAAATATGATCTCATAATGTCTTCAAGATATATTACTCCTGCAATAGCAATAGGGCTTGTTTTTGTTGTTATCGTTATTGCAGTGCTTTACTGGTTCTTCGGCACTGAGATGGGATCTGCACTGAGAGCAACAGGCTGCAATCCTACGATGTCCAGGGCACAGGGTATCAATATCAATACCATGAAGGTATTGGGACTTGCTATTTCCAACGGACTTGTAGCACTTGCCGGTGCGCTGTCAGCACAGTATTCCGGATTTGCTGATGTTAATGCCGGACGAGGTGCAATTGTTATCGGATTAGCTGCGGTCATTATCGGAGAGGTTTTAGGAGAGGCCTTATTCGGCAAAAGACTCAATTTTGCTGTTAAGCTTGCCTTTATCGTGGTCGGTGGAATCATTTACTATGTTATCTATACTATAGTCCTCTGGCTTAAGCTTGACCCTAATCTGATGAAGCTGTTCACTGCTATAATAGTTGCAGTATTCCTTGCTGTTCCATATCTTAAGGGACAGGCTAAGAATTCATTTATGAAGGCCGGTAAAAACTCGGCGGCAAAGGGGGCGAGATAATGTTAGAGCTTAATAATATCTGTAAAACCTTCAATGCAGGAACCATAAATGAGAAGGTCGCTTTAAGAGGAATAAATCTTAAGCTTGAGGAAGGTGATTTTGCAACAATTATCGGCGGAAACGGAGCCGGCAAATCCACTATGCTCAATGCTATTGCAGGAGTGTGGCCTGTTGATGACGGTTCCATTATTATAGATGGGGTAAATGTTACCGGACTCCCGGATTTTAAACGCGCGAAGCTGATTGGAAGAGTCTTTCAGGATCCGATGACAGGAACTGCAGCAACCATGCAGATAGAAGAAAACCTTGCTCTTGCAAACCGCCGCGGACTTAAGAGGGGCCTCAGGTGGGGTGTAACAGCAAAGGAGAGAGCCGAATTTGTAGAGAGACTGAAGATACTTAACCTTGGTCTTGAGGAGAGACTTACTGCTAAGGTCGGACTCCTGTCAGGAGGACAGAGACAGGCTCTTACATTGCTTATGGCTACACTTCAGAAGCCTAAGATACTGCTTCTTGACGAGCATACTGCAGCACTTGATCCCAAGACAGCTGAGAAGGTCCTTGATGCAACCGAGGCTATTATCAGCAGCCAGCATCTTACCGCACTCATGGTTACTCATAACATGAAGGATGCAATCGCACACGGAAATCGTCTTATAATGATGAATGCAGGTCAGATTGTAC
>CAVALT010000269.1:0-2744 GCA_963589455.1 Clostridiales bacterium | reverse complement strand
CTGCTTCGCAGCGCAAATCCGGCGTGGGAAACGCTTTAATCAGCGTTTCCTTAATGATAAAACATCTGGGATCTGCGAATATATGGATTTGCAAAAGCATGAATATAATAGCCGCCTTATCGCAGATATATTTTTTTAGAGAGCTCTGCTGCAGTTTCCTTCATAAAAGGCAGCAGATCCGTATCCTTAAGCTTTGAGAGTATCCTTGAGGTTGCGCCTGAGATACTTATGGCAAAGCCAGGAGCATCTGTATCACGGAAAACCGGCACGGATACACAGGACAGACCTATCTCAATCTCCTCATTATCCATTGCATAGCCAAGTGAACGTATCTTCGCAAGCTCCGCGTACAGAGGTTCTCTCTCAGTAAACGTATTGTAGGTGCGTGCCGTAAGCGGGAATCTGAGTATGCGGTCTAACTCCTCCTCAGATTTGTAGGCAAGAAGGCATTTTCCGACTCCGGTGCAGTGCATGTAGTTTTTTACGCCAAGCTTTGAATTGATAACTATAGAGGAATCGGATTCGACCTTGTCAAGGTAAATAATGCTGGCATTTCCCACATCTATAGCACAGTGGACAGTCTCCTGGTACTTGTTGGCTAAGGTCTCAAGATACGGGTGGGCAATACGCATGATTAGATTGTTCATCCTCATTGCAGTCGAGAGGGACAGTATCTTAGGCCCGAGACTGTATTTCTGATTGTCAGTGTTCTGCATAAGATAGCCAAGCTCGGTCAGACTGTTGACGATTCCGAAGGCCGTACTCTTATTCAGCTCTGTTTTTTCTACTATTTCCTTAAGTCCAAGCTCTGTAACCTGATTCTGAAATAATTCCAGTATGGCAGATGCTCGTTCTATCGACTGGATGATCTTTGTTGTTGCCATGTATGTCTCCTGATCCCATAGGGCTGATTAAATCAGCATTTCCTTTAACGCTATCACGTAAAGCAAACTTTTTCAACATTCAATTCTGATGCAGAAGCCTGCGGAAACATATGATGTTGGGCTTCAAAAGCGTTTTGCCATTCAACTGATACCAGATTGCTCCGCATTCCGTGCTCCGACAATTTTCAAAAAACTGCAGAATCATATCAAAACGGATACTTTCATACATTCTGTACAAATATCCAGACATTAATTTGTCAAAAAATCCTAATTGACGGAGATAAAAATTCGTTTTAATATCAGCATTGTAGAACAAGGTTCGACAATAAAGAACGCGTAAAGAAAAATAAACCCGGCCGGTTTATCATTAACAGGATCAAGGAATGCTGATCAGAGCTTATCAGATCAGCATTCCGGCAATTAAAAAGTGTATCTGCACTTATGCTGCATCCGGCAGAGATGCCGAAGAGGGAGATTTAAGATGGAATTCAGAAGCAATGAGATCATGCATGGAGAGGATGCTCCTTTCTATCGTTCACTTTTCAAATCTATGGGCTATACGGATCATGAGCTCGATCATCGTCCGGTAATCGGAATAGCAAGCTCATGGAATACCTGCGTACCGGGACATTTCAATCTGGATAAGGTTAATGAATTTGTTAAAAAGGGCATATACAGTGCAGGCGGAACAGCCGTAGAATTCGGAACCATCGGTGCCTGCGACGGTGTTGCACAGGGCCATATAGGCATGAACTACATCCTGCCTTCGAGAGAAATCATCTGCAACTCAGTTGAGATCATGGTTCAGGCTCATCGTCTTGACGGTATCGTAATGCTGGCCTCCTGCGACAAAATCGTTCCAGGCATGCTCATGGCGGCGGCAAGACTGGATATTCCGGCTATCGTATGTGTAGGCGGCCCGATGGTAGGCGGCATAGAGTTTGACGGTCGCAAGTCAGATCTTACTTCAATTGATGAGGCAAAGGGAATGTGCGCTGCAGGCAAGATCAATGAGTCTGAGTACAGAGCACTTGAAAATACAGCCTGTCCTGGCTGCGGCTCCTGCGCATTTTTAGGAACTGCAAACTCTATGTGCTGCGTATCTGAGGCACTCGGCATGAGCCTTCCGGGAAGTGCACTTATACCGGCAACCTACGGTGAGAGATTCCGTTCATCCTTTGAGGCAGGACGCGCAATCGTAAATCTTGTTGAGAACAATATTACAGCAAGAAAGGTTATCACAAAGGAATCAATCCGCAATGCCATCAAGGTTACCATGGCTATCTGCGGTTCGACCAATGCGGTGCTTCACCTCTCAGCTATTGCAAATGAGGCAGAGCTGGATATGAATGTTGTTGAGGAGTTCCGTGAGCTTAACAAGACAACTCCGCAGATTGCAAAGGTTAATCCTGCTGCCAAGTGGGATATGGAGGCCTTCCACAGAGCCGGAGGTATCCCGAGAGTAATGCAGCATCTCGGAAATATACTTGATACCACGCTCATGACCTGTACAGGCAGGACAGTAGGTGAAAATGTAGACGGATATGTATTTAACTATCCTGAGAATCCGGAAATAATAAAGACTGTAGACGCTCCGTTCTCAACAACAGGAGGAGTTGCAGTGCTTGACGGAAATCTTGCTCCGCATACAGCTATCTCAAAGCCGGGCGCAATTGATCCTGCTCTGCACAGATTTACAGGCAAGGCAAAATGCTACAACTCAGAGGAGGAAGCCGAGGAGGCAATACTCGGCGGCAAGATCGAAGCCGGGGATGTTGTGGTTATACGTTATGAGGGACCAAAGGGCGGTCCGGGAATGCGTGAGATGTTCAAGGCTATGAAGTATATGTACGGCATGGG
>CAVALT010000268.1:0-2753 GCA_963589455.1 Clostridiales bacterium | reverse complement strand
TAAATAACAGTACGCGAAAAAAAATTACAGGTCATTAAGGATACAGACGGCAGGTAGCATGATAGATTTTATTTTCGGAGATGCAGGAGCAGGCAAATCAGAATATATATACAGCTGGATAACGAAGGAGGCAATTTTGCATCCTGAGAACAATTATTACCTTTTTGTTCCTGAGCAGAATACTCTGAAGGCTCAGCGCGAGCTTATAGAGCACAGTGAGAGACACGGTATGCTAAATCTTGATGTGCTCTCATTTCAGCTGCTTGCCTATAGAGTTATGGATGAGCTCGGCTTGGAGAAGCCTGTGCTGATTGATGATGTTTCAAAGTCCATACTCATAAGGAAGGCTGCAGCTGCACATGCAGATGAGCTTAAGGTCTACGGCAGCAAGACAGGCTCAGACGGTTTTATCAAGCGTATGAAGAGCATAATCAGTGAATTCTGCCAGTATGACATTAGCTTTGATAAGCTGAAGGAGGCAGAGGATACATCAGGGCTTCCGCTGCTGAAGGCCAAGCTATCGGATATCAGCATTATTTACAGGAGCTTCAGGGAGCTGCTGAGCGAGAGGAAGGCAATACCGGAGGATCTTGCATACATGCTTTTATCATGTATATCACGATCTGAGCTTTTGCGGGATGCAGTTATAGTGTTTGACGGATATACAGGCTTCACTCCGGTACAGGAGAGGCTTCTGGAGCATATTATTCCCAAGGCGACACGCTGCAGATTTGCAGTTACTATACCTATGTCTGCTGCACCATATTGCAGAGTATCAAGAATCGGCATGGAAAATCCTGATATCTCCGATATGTACATGCTGAGCAGGGAGACTGTAGCGAGAGTATGCCGTATCGCAGAGCTGAACGGAGTCGCCTCATCCGGAGAGACAGAGATAAAATCAGGCAGAAAGGCACCGGAGGTCAGGCTTATAAGGGCCGGGGACCGCACTGAGGAGGTGCGCTTTGCTGCAAGGTCGCTGAGACTGAATGCTGTTCAGAAGGGTATACGCTACAGCCGCATGGCGGTAGCTGTTTCTGATCCGTCCTCCTATGCAGAGATAATACGTAATGAGCTTAGCCGCGAGGGCATACCGTATTTTACGGATGACAGAGCAGAGGCAGTTAACAGTCCTGCTGTAGCCTATATAAGAGCTGCACTGAGACTCATTTCCAGGGGCTATATGGCTGAGGATATAACCGGACTTTTTAAAAATCCTCTTGTCACACTGGATGCAGAGCTGCAGGAGCTTGCAGATCTTGCCGATAATTATCTCAGGAAGACCGGAAAGCGCGGAAGATGCATATACGAGAAGCTTGCAGAACAGCTAAGGCTGTACGGAGTGACAGAGCTGGAGGCTGAGCTTAGGGCTGCAGATAATATCAGAGACATGTCAGACGCGGTTCGCCGTTTCACTGAGAAAACAGAGCTGGAAAGCAGGGTAGAGGTCTACGCGGCGGAGACGGAAAAGGCCGGCTTTATCAGGGAGGCAGGTGAATGCCGCCGCTTTAATGAGGAGGCGGCTGAGCTTTTAGACCGTCTTTCGGTAATACTCGGAGATGACAGCTGCAGCATCGAGGAATTCAGAAAGCTGATGGACGCCGGCTTTTCGGACATGAAGGGCGGTGCCATACCTGAGACTATGGATACCGTGCTGATCGGAGATCTTAAGCGAAGCCGACTGGATGATATAGATGTACTGTATGTTCTCGGCGCCAATGACGGACTTCTGCCGCAGACTGTGTCAGGAGGCGGCATATTTACAGATTATGAGCGCAGCGAGATCATGAGCCACGGTATTGAGCTAGCGCCTGATGATAAGACAGACAGCACCATACAGCGCTTTTACCTCAAGCTGCTTCTGAATAAGCCGGCAAAGCAGCTCACGGTTTCATATGCGGCAGCGGGAGCCGACGGAAAGGCCATGAGGCCGTCTCCGGTTATAAATGAGCTTATGCAGGGAGCTTACGGAGAATTTGATAATATAGAGAGCATTGACCTGACTCATATGTACGGTGATGGCAGCGGAAACGGAGCTTTGGATGCGGTTGATGCAGGAATGATAAGCTCTGCGGATGACGCAGTTATGTATATTGCGGATAAGGTTCAGCATGTAAATGCTGACGATGAAGCCTTTTTTGACACCCTGAGAGCACTTAGGAGGGCCGGAAGGGAAGAGGAGCTTGACAGACTTAAGAGGGCAGCATTTACAGCACATACAAAGGACAGACTATCTGAGGCCGCAGCAGCGGAGCTTTACAGGGAACTGCTGCAGGGCTCGGTTACGAGGCTTGAGAGATACGAGAGCTGTCCGTTCAGCCAGTTTGCAGGGCATGGGCTCGGACTTAAGGAGAGGGAGAGCTTTGATATACGGGCGGCAGACATCGGCAATATTTACCATGATGCTCTGGATATCGTATTCAGGGAGCTTAAGGAAAGAAATCAGGATATACGTGAGCTTGATGACAGTGAGCTTGCAAAGATGGCTGAAGCAGCAGGCAGAAGTGCAGTTGAAGCCTATAATGAAAATATGCTGGACTCCTCTGCGCGCAGCAGATATATTGCGGATAAGCTGCGCAGAATCACAGGCTGCACGGTAAGAACTCTTAAGAGGCAGCTTGATGCAGGTGACTTTAAGACTAAGGATACTGAGTGTGAGTTCAGTATCATGGATGACAGACTGAGGCTTAAGGGCAGAATCGACCGCGTGGATGTATTTGAGGACGGACAGAGGGCTCTGGTCAGCATAATAG
>CAVALT010000267.1:0-2760 GCA_963589455.1 Clostridiales bacterium | reverse complement strand
ATAACAATCCTGACTTCCTTAAGGATATACAGACCATGCTTGATCTGGGCTTTAGAGAGCTCAGCATGGAGCCGGTAGTCTGTGACTCGCATGATGCATCGGCCCTGACAGAGGATGATCTTAAGATAGTCATGCAGCAGTATGAGGAGCTGGCCGAGCTTATGCTTAAGCGCCGCCGAGAGGGCAGGCCCTTTGTATTCTATCACTATATGATCGATCTTTCGGGCGGTCCGTGTATATACAAGCGTATATCAGGCTGCGGCTCAGGTACCGAGTATATGGCGGTTACTCCGTGGGGAGACCTCTATCCATGTCACCAGTTTGTCGGCGATGAGAAATTCCGTCTCGGCGATATCTGGCACGGAGTTGACAATCATGCGATCCAGGATCAGTTTAAGCAGTGCAATGTATATGCACATCCTGAGTGCAGTGAATGCTGGGCCAAGCTCTACTGCTCAGGCGGCTGTGCGGCTAATGCATATCACGCTACCGGGGCCATAACAGGCATATATGAGAGCGGCTGCAGACTGTTCAGAAAGCGTATGGAATGCGCAATATATCTTGAAGCGTCCAAGAGACTTGAACAGGCATAACAGGAAAAATAAGGAAACGCTGATTAAAGCGTTTCCTGCGCCGGATTTGCGCTGCGAAGCAGCTAATCCTAAAGCAAATCCGTGCGATACAGATAATAATGAAAAGGTCCGCTGAGATTATTACGTCTCAGCGGACCTTTCTGCTTGATGGAGCTGACAGAAGCTGTGCAGCAGAATACAGTATATTTTACCTGTTGAGCAGCTTTTCAGCTGAAACCTTTTTAACACACAGGGTGAAGAGCTTCATGGCCTTGCATATCTCATCCTCGGTCGGATAGGACGGAGCGATGCGGATGTTCTTGTCATCAGGATCAATGCCGTAAGGGAAAGCGGCTCCTGCGCCGGTGAGCTGTACTCCTGCAGCCTTTGCAGCAGCAAATATAGCCTTGGCACAGCCTGGCATAGAGTCAAAGGATACGAAATATCCGCCGTTAGGCTTAGTCCAGGAGCCTATGCCGAGGCCTCCGAGCTCTTCATTCAGTATCTCATCCACTATCATGAATTTAGGACGGAGCAGATCAGCGTGCTTACGCATGTGCTCTGCAACTCCGGCAGCATTTTTAAAGAAGCGTACATGTCTGAGCTGATTTATCTTATCGTGTCCTATGGTCTGAACTGTCATGCTCTTCTCAATATCTGCAATATTGTTCACTGATGATGCAAGCACGGCTACGCCGGATCCCGGGAAGCTTATCTTGGAGGTAGATGCAAATTCATATACCATATCAGGATTTCCGGCCTTTGCACAGGCTGAAAGAATCTCCGGAATCTCATCCTGTCTGTCATCATAGAGATGATGTACTGCGTAAGCATTATCCCAGTAGATACGGAAATCCTCTGCGGCAGGCTTAAGTGCTGCAAGACGCCTTACAGTCTCCTCGGAATATGAATTTCCGGTAGGATTGGAATACTTCGGAACGCACCAGATGCCCTTTACTGTCTCATCATTATTGACATAGCTTTCAACCATATCCATATCAGGACCTGTAGGAAGCATCGGTATATTTATCATCTCAAAGCCGAAATACTCGGTTATCTTGAAATGTCTGTCATAGCCCGGCACTACACAGAGCCACTTGACCTTAGGAAGTCTGCACCATGGTGTAGAGCCCATAACACCATGGTATACACTGCGGCTTACCGTATCAAACATGATATTGAGAGAGGAGTTGCCGTAAATGATTATGTTTTCAGAAGCAACCTGAAGCAGCTCTGCGAAAAGCGTCTTAGCCTCTGGGATGCCAGTAAGCACACCGTAATTGCGGCAGTCTGTGCCATCCTCTGCGATAAGGGCAGTTTTAGCATCAAGCACGTCCATCATGGGCATGGAAAGGTCTAACTGAGCCGGTGACGGCTTGCCTCTTGCCATATTGAGCTTAAGCGGTTCTGCACTGTACTTAAGATATTCAGACTCAAGTCTCTCATATTCCTCACGCAGCTCCTGCTGAGTCATCTCGGTATACTTCTTCATTAATGATTACTCCTTATATTCAGTAAATGGTATCTGTTTAGCACCTATCTCGAATTTGCTCCGCAAATCCGTGCGATCCGCCGGAGGCTTTTAGGGAAATGCTGATTTAATCAGCATTTCCTAATATACCACAGTGCCATAGCAATGTGAATTGTTATGCTTGTATATTAAAAATATGAATAATCAGTCAATCTATATCATTCTGATATTATGATACCAGGATCAAAAGCTTCAAAATCCGGATTTCAGAAAGCTTAAGATATTTGTCAGCGTTTATAAATTTGTTTTTGATGCTGGTATAATATAATGATACCAGGGTCAAAAGCTTCAAAATCCGATGCAGGTCTGCCTGCAGGAGGACTTTTGAGCCTGGGATCCGCAAAACATGAATAAAGAAGTCATTTATTTAGAGCAAAATACAGGAGGCAATATGAAAAAAAATATAATTATCAGATACTCCGCACTTATGTGCGCAGCTGTCCTTATGACAGGGCTTACAGCCTGCCAGAGCAGCAAAACAGCATCCTCAGCTGCGGCTGAGACAGAGACAGCTGCAGAAACCACTGCAGCGGACGAGTCATCAGTCGAGACAGAGTCTGCAGAGGAAGAAGAGCGTACAGACGAAGCAATTACCGTTGAACCGCTGACTCCGCACATTGCAGTTGATGGAAGCATGGTTTCAGCACAGTTTCCGGC
>CAVALT010000266.1:629-2781 GCA_963589455.1 Clostridiales bacterium | reverse complement strand
GTCATGGATGCTACTGCAAAGATTGCAAGCACCGCGCATACCGTAAATATTGCTCTGGCAATATTCTCTGTAAGCTTGGCGGGATTAAATGTATTGCCTGTCCTTACTATGCTGTCCATAATAATTCTCCATCAATAAAAATGCTGTAACTGTTTAGCACCGCATCGCTGCATCGCAAAGCGATGCGCTTTTGTGGCGGTTCAGAGGCGCTTCGCGCCTTGGCCATCACCAGAAAAATGGCAAAAATGCTTCGCTGAGCAAGCTCCGCTCTGCATTTTGTGAATTTTTCTGGTGGTGCTAAACAATTACCATGCAAAAAGGTCGCATTTTCTTATGCATTATTATACAATGATACCAAGGTCAAAAGCTTCAAAATCCGATGCAGGCTTGCTTACAGGAGGACTTTCGAGCTTGGGAACCGCAAAAACATGAATAAAGAAGCCATTTTTCGCGGAAAATGTGTGATTTATGAATGTTTTTGAAGATTGCGGGAGCACGCAGTGCTGATGCAAATAAATTTAAGGGTGCAGGTAAAATGAAAAAGTTATCAGGGAGAATTTTCAGAGGTATTATGCTTGCTGCGGTTATGGCAGCAGCACTTGGAAGCACATCTGCCTATGCAGATACAGCTTCAAATGTAATTATCGCTTATGACAGGACTAATTCGGGTCCCGGACAGGGCTGGCGCAATGACAGCGACGGCAGCTGGATATATCAGCAGAACGGAGATATTGTAAAGGACAGCTGGAAAGAGATAGACGGAAAGTGGTATCGCTTTGATGCTAACGGCAAGATGCTTACAGGCTGGCAGACTATAGACGGCGGACAGTATTATCTTACAGAGACTGCCGATGCGGCTCATCCGCTTGGCTCATGCTATATGTCAGAGACAACGCCTGACGGCAATGAGGTAGATGCTGACGGAAAGCTTAAGCCAAAGCCTGAGCCGGTGCAGGAGCAGGCAGCTGCAGCAGCAGAGACAAGGACCAATCCGTACGGACGTGACTGTATCGAGATAGATCTTACTAATCAGATGGTTTATGCCTATAAGGGACAGAGCTGCGTGCTTGCATCACAGTGTGTAACCGGAAGAGTTGTCAACGGGCACGCTACTCCAGCCGGCAACTACCGCATTTACAATAAGGAACGCAACAGAACACTGAAGGGGACCAATGAGGACGGCTCAAAATATGCAAGCTTTGTCAGCTACTGGATGCCGTTCAACGGAGGCATAGGTCTTCATGATGCTACATGGAGGACCAACTTCAATGCCGATGTATATTACAATTACGGTTCGCACGGCTGCATCAACATGCCTTTTGACAATGCAGCGGCATTGTATGATATTGCGTATGTAGGCATGCCTGTTTACGTACACAATTAAGAAAACGCTGATTAAATCAGCATTTCCTTAACTGTTTAGCTCATATCCTGAAATTGCTCAGCAAATACGGAGGGTGCTGAACGGATACAATGATAACGGGGCAGAAGACTTCTGAACCTGATATCGGCTGCTTATGACCGGCAGGGCCTGACGCTCCTGCCGGTTTTTGTGAGGATACAGATGACAGATTTTTTTGAACTATTTAATCTTCTTATGGAAATGTTCCTGATGATGGGAGCCGGAGCAGTTCTTAGGAGGAAGGGACTTATTACAGATGAAGGCAAGAGGGTGCTTACGGATCTAATCATTTACCTGATACTTCCTGCCAATATCATTCACTCCTTCTGTATAGAATTCAACAGGGAAATACTGATGGCTGGACTTACGACACTGCTTATTTCCATAGGCATACAGGTTTGCTGCTCAATAATCAGTGCGACCTGCTATAACTTTGTGCCGAAAAAACAGAGAGTTATACTTCAGTACGGAACAGTCTGCTCAAATGCCGGCTTTCTCGGAAATCCGCTGGCCTACTGCATATACGGACAGCTCGGACTGCTCTATGCCTCGATATATGTAATTCCGCAGCGCATTGTCATGTGGACCTCCGGCATTTCGTATTTTACAGAGTCGCCTGATCTTAAATCCGTCATCAGGAAGCTGATAACTCATCCCTGCGTTATTGCGTGCCTAATAGGTTTGTTTCTGATGTTCAGCCAGCTGCCGCTGCCGGAATGTATTGATAAGACCTTTGTATATTTAAGCGGC
>CAVALT010000266.1:0-619 GCA_963589455.1 Clostridiales bacterium | reverse complement strand
GTCTGACACCGATGACCATGGTATATACGGGTGCACTGCTGTCTGATACAGGAGTTAAGAAGCTTTTTGATCTTAAGACGGCAGTATTTACAGTAATAAGACTTATTATAATACCTGCACTGACCTTGATTGTCTGCGTGATATTCAGGCTTGATGCTCTTGCAAGCAGTGTATGCGTGCTCCTTGCAGCTATGCCGGCCGGTACGATGACAGCCATACTTGCAACAAAATATGACGGAGATGAGGCCTTTGCCACAAGATGTGTTTTTGTAACCACCATCCTGTCCATGCTGTTCCTTCCGGCCTGGGTAAGCTTGCTCAGCCATCTGTAAAACTGATTAAAAATGCATCTTAGTGATAATTCATAAAAGAAGATAATCTTCGAAAGCGTTTTTCTACTTGCAATAGACGCTGAGGTTTGTTAGTATAATTTGAAAACATTTTTGGAAGGGACTAGTATGTCTAATACATATATATTGTTCAGAAATGGAATATCGTAAATTTGTGAAGGAGGTTGCCAACGTCTGTTGGGACTTCCTTTTCTTTTGCGCGTTAGCATTGAGCAGTACATTCGGCAATGAAAGAGCTATGACTGCTTGCAGTCGATAGCTCTTTCATT
>CAVALT010000265.1:1996-2808 GCA_963589455.1 Clostridiales bacterium | reverse complement strand
CTCATATTCATTTAATTGGGATGGAGATGGTTCAGATCTTAAGCGTTATACCGCAACAGTTAACGGCAGTAATGCAAAATTCATCGGATGGAAGGCTGAAGACGGCACTGTTAAGGAAAATATATATGTCGACAGTATCTCAGCCGATAAGGTCTTTACAGCAGTCTGGGATGACGACCTTGCTAAGGTGGAGTATAAGCTTGGCGATAAGATAGTCTGGGAATATAATGATGTTTATCAAGGAAAAGAGTACCGCAGCATAAATGCATATGGTTCAGTTGATTCATATGATACCGAGGAAGAGGCAAGGGCAAATGCGCATGACAGCATAACCTACTATGTCAGAAAAAATATTGCATTAGGAGATAATGACATTTCCAACTTGTCATTCACAAAGAATCCAGTATCAGTGAACGGAGAAACAGCATTATTTAATGGTTGGAGCAGTGATAACGGACAGATATCAAACAGCTATAATCTGTCATATTATGCACCGACATCTGATATCGTATTTACTGCTGCATGGAATAGTAATCTGTATAAGATTGAGCTTGATCTTACGGACAAGCTTATATGGAAGACCAATAATGCAAGCAGTTATCGTTTTATTAAAGCAGATGGCACAACAGGGTATATAAATACTGATAATGAAGAAGTAGCATTCTCACGTGCACAGCAGACAGCAAGCTGGTACATTAAGAAGGGAAGCCAAATTGGAAAAAATCCTATAGCAAGCGGCACCTTGGTTGAATCTAAGGATGGAGAGCATATTTTAGCCGGATGGACAGACGAGAAGGGCAATACGACAGAAC
>CAVALT010000265.1:0-1986 GCA_963589455.1 Clostridiales bacterium | reverse complement strand
GACAGAGCTTACAAGAAACTATGTTCCGACATCAGATGTTAAGCTCAAGGCCGTGCTGAAGGCTCCAACGTCTTATAAGGTTACAATAGATACACTAATTCCGGGTGAGGAAAACTTTGTATTTGACTGCTGGCAGGGCTTAAGCTTAAACAGCGATGGCAATTATGGCTGGCAGGGCGAAGAAGATGTCACCATTGATGCTGTATATGATGCCATCGAAAAGGGCATAAACGGAAAGCATTTTAAGTACTGGATAGATAAGGATAATAAAACCTACAGCAGAAAAAGCATAGGCAGAATTGTAGTAAGCAAGGACATGCAGCTTACAGCCGTATGGGAGGATGCTGTATATTATACGCTGACCATTCATCCGAACAATGGCGATGAGGTATACACGGAAAAAGCACTGAAGGGCGACACAGGTGAGCCATACCTTAAGAGCAGCGCCTATCCGAAAGATGCAGTAAGCTATGAGCTTTATACCGATGAAGCCTTCACAAAGTCATTTGTCAGATACATTAAGGAAAATGACGGCATTGCCGGAGATATCGACGTATATGTTAAATGGGTATATGACGGCAAATGGGTTGAGATTGACGGAAATTATAAGTATCAATATGCAACAGGTGAATATGCAAAAAATCAGCTGATAGAAGTTGCGGATGAATCTTCATCATGGGAAGAGCGCTACATAAAGTACTATGTTGATGAGAATGGCAATAGAGTGTCAAATACCTGGGTAGCTGTTGCAGCTGATACAGTTGCATATGATCTCTATGACATCGATTACTGGTGGTATTTCTTTGGACGTAATGGTTCAAATTGCTACAGAAGTTATGGAACGAATATAGGCGGAAGAAAATACGGCTTTGACGAAGACGGACATATGCTTTTTGGCTTTGTTTCAGATTACAGCTATGACATGGTTGAAGCAGGTACTCCGAATGCATTTATGTATGGAGATTATTACATGGGCCGTAATAATTGGAAGGATGGAAGGAAGAGCGGATGGCTTGAATATGTTCTGGATGAGGATTACAAGGAGTATAAGGCAGGAGATATTGTCTGGCTCTACTTTGATCAGAATAGCGGCAGGAAGATAACAGACACAACATATGTAATAGACGGAACCTCATATACCTTTGATGAATATGGTGTTTCAGACAGACAGGTATCTTACACGGTGGATGATATTGCACCGCTTGTATACACAGGCTATCCACAGAAGCCTGAGGTAACAGTAAGGCGGAAGGATGGAACAGTAATAGATGCATCACAATATAAGGTAAGCTACACTGAAAATGTCGATGTTGGTGCGGCAGCAGCAACAGTTGAGCGTATCAGCACAGGTGAAAAGATAAGCAGGAGCTTTGATATCAACAGTGCAAGCCCGACTATAGAGGCATCGGATGTAAATGCTGTTTATGATGGTGCAGCACATGCGGCAGACGGTAGTGTCAGAATACCAAATGGCATTGAGCTGAGTAAGGATAAGCTGACGATTAAGTATTATACTGATGCGGAATGCACCAGCGGTGAAACAGCGGCAGCGCCTGTAGAGGTTGGAACCTATTATGCTTTGCTCTATGTGGACAGAGCACATAATTATAAGGCAGCCAGCAAGGTTGTAAAGATTACAATCAGTGCCAAGAGCAGCGGCTCCGACGACTCACAATCGGGAGGCGATTCAGGCAGCGGCTCCAGTGGTTCATCATCAGGCAGTGACTCAGGCAGCAGCTCCGATGGTTCATCATCAGGAGACGGCTCAGGCAGCGGCTCCGGTGGTTCATCATCCGGCAGCGGTTCAGACAGCTCGTCCTCAGGTGACAGCGGCAGTGCAGGCGGTAATTCGGGAGGAAGCGGCAACTCAGGCTCCGGCTCGAACAGCGGATCAGGAAGCAATTCGGGCAGCAGTTCATCGTCCGGCAGCTCATCCTCCAGTGGTAATTCATCCTCGGGCGGAAGCTCATCTTCCGGCAGCAACTC
>CAVALT010000264.1:0-2868 GCA_963589455.1 Clostridiales bacterium | reverse complement strand
TGCTGGACTCCTCTGCGCGCAGCAGATATATTGCGGATAAGCTGCGCAGAATCATAGGCTGCACGGTAAGAACTCTAAAGAGGCAGCTTGATGCAGGTGACTTTAAGACAAAGGATACCGAGTGTGAGTTCAGTATCACGGATGACAGACTGAGGCTTAAGGGCAGAATCGACCGCGTGGATGTATGCGAGGACGGACAAAGGGCTCTGGTCAGCATAATAGATTATAAATCAGGCAATAAGGAGTTTTCGCTGACAAGGCTTATCGGCGGACTTGATCTGCAGCTTATAACATACATGAGCAGGGCCTTAAAGGAGCTGAAGTACAAGCTCAGCTCCGGGAATGAGCCGGCTCCTGCAGGCATGTTTTATTACAGGATAGATGAGCCTGTTATTGGCTACAGAAAGGGCATAAGCCCGGAGGAGATAGAAAGAGCAAGAGCTGACAGACTTAAGCTGAGCGGTGCCGTAATAGGAACAGAGGATGTAATCAGACATGTTGACAGGGGGCTTGGAGGCAACGGCAATACCGTTGTCGACAGTGACAATAACAGCACCAACAGTTCCAACAGCGATACCGGAATCACAGACAGCGGCAGTCAGCCGGACGGACAGAACAGTCAGAGCGGAGCTGACAGTGCAAAAGGAACAGGCATTCTCCTTGATAAAAAAGCAGTGTCGGAATCATCAGTTATAGATAAGAGCTCTGAGGTGCTTACAGAGCAGGAATTTAATGCTCTTATGCGGTATGCAGATGAGCGTATCAGGAGAGATACCGATGCAATACTTAAGGGCGATATAGATGCAAGACCATACCGCCTGGGCGGAAGAACAGGCTGTGATTACTGCAGATTCAGGAGTCTGTGCGGCTTTGATACCTCAGTAGAGGGCTTTGATTATCGCAATATACGGAGCATAAGCGGCAGGGACGGCATAAGCACGGCATTAAGAGGACTGTTGAGCGGAGCAGAGACAGAAGATGTTTAACTGGAGTGAAGAACAGAGAAAGGTCATAGAAACGCGAAATGCGGACATACTTGTATCGGCGGCTGCCGGAAGCGGCAAGACGGCCGTACTGGTTGAACGCATAGCAAGGCTTATATGCGATGAAGGCGTAAGTCTTGATGAGCTTATTGTAATGACCTTCACCAAGGCGGCGGCTCAGGAAATGCGTGAGCGTGTTGATAAGGCTCTGCATGAGAGACTTAAGGCAGATCCGGACAATGCGCATATCCGAACACAGCTTGCATGCATGGCAAGAGCCAGAATTTCAACTATAGATTCGCTGTGTCAGCATCTTATAAAGCAGTATTACCAGTATCTGGATATAGATCCCGGCTTCCGTGTAGCAGACGATGGGGAGCTTAAGATCATGCAGGCTGATATCATTTCAGCTCTGCTGGAGGAAAAATATGAGGAAGCCTCACCGGCCTTTATGAGGCTCGCTGATACCTTCAGCAGAAAGGCTGATGACAGCGGTATTGCGGCACTCATTAAGGCGCTCTTCAGCTTTGCAGAGAGCAAGACCTTTCCGAAACGATTTTTAGAGGAGCTTTCAGAGGAAGCGGATCGGGAGAGCAGCGGAGAATATGAGAGCTCGGAGTGGTTTGATTACTTCATGGATTATATCCGCAGATCCATGAATGATTATATTGAGCTTCTGGAAGCTGCGGCAAGGATATGTGAGGAGCCTGATGGCCCGCTTAAATATGCAGAGGATATAAATAACTGCATCGAGCTTGCAGAGAGCATAGCTGCAGCCGACAGCTATGAGAAGCTCTATGCAGCCACGGAGGCAGCTTCATTTGCAAGGCTTCCGGCAACAAGGGGAGGCGATCCCGCAGCAAAGGAGCTTGTCAAATCCTTCAGAAACAGCTTTAAGGATTTCATTACGAAGAAGCTTAAGGGCGAGCTTGTGATACTCACACCTGAGGAGCTTAAAAAGGCTTCGGCCGGAAGTGCAGCTGTAAATAAGACAGTCACTGAGCTTACGCTTCAGTTTGCAGAGCGCTTTGCCGCGGCTAAGAGAGACGCAAATATTATAGATTTTGCAGATGCGGAGCATTTTGCACTTGAGCTGCTCTATGAGGAACAGAATGGTAAGATGGTGCCGGGTGCGATTGCTGATGAGCTTGCGGAGAAGCTTAAGGAAATCATGATAGATGAATATCAGGATTCCAATGCCGTACAGGATGCACTGCTAAAGGCTCTTTCGGCAGAGCGCTTCGGAAGGCCTGATATATTTATGGTGGGTGACGTAAAGCAGAGCATCTACAGGTTCAGAAAAGCAGAGCCCAGGATCTTCAATGAAAAATATGACAGCTTCGGGGACAGCGGTGAGCATATCAAAATAGAGCTTAATTCTAATTTCAGAAGCCGCAGGGAGGTCGTATACAGTGTAAATGCTGTCTTTGACCGCATAATGAGGCGCGAGCTTGGCGGAGTCGAGTATGATAAGGCTGCAAGACTTAATGCAAGGGCAGCATTTACAGATAATCTGTCAGCAGATGAGAACGGAGAGCCCTGCTCTCAGTGCGGCACAGAGCTCCTTATAGCTGATACGGCAAAGCTGCCGAAGGAGGAACAGCCGATGCCGGAGGGAGGAGCAGCCTCAGACATTGACTTATCGTCCTTATCTGATGAGGCGGCTGAGGAGCTTGCCTCAAAGGAGCTGGAATTCGGCATGATAGCAGAACGCATCAATGAGCTTATCAGCAGAACCAACCCGGAGAAAAGCTTCAGGGTGCAGGAAAAGGACGGAACACTGAGGCCTGCACGCTACGGAGATATAGCTATACTGATGCGGAATGTCAAAAGCAATGCAGAGCAGCTTGCCGAGATACTTAAGGCTAACGGCATACCTGCAGAG
>CAVALT010000263.1:0-2905 GCA_963589455.1 Clostridiales bacterium | reverse complement strand
GTTCAGGAAATCATCTGAGCATGCCATTAAAGCTGTCTCTACAGTATAAATGGAAAATTCAAATACTACAATGGAAGACGATAATAAGAAAAAACTCATAAATGAAACAGTAACAGGAAGACCGCTTACAATCCGCAAAGCTCTGCGTTATGCTGCGGCAGCGGCTATCTGCGGTATAGCCTTCGGTGCCGCTGCCAATATTACCCAGTCGCTCATCGCTTCATTTTCCTCTGCTGTTCAGGCACCTGCCGCGGATAAAGCCGAGGCTGAGGATGACGCTGTATCTGATTCTGACCATGATGCTGATGCTGCCGGCACATCAGGCAGCTCTGATACTGCCTCTGAGGAGATATCCACCGATGCAGCTTCAAATGAAACCTCTGCAGCAGCTGAAAATGCAGCAGCCGGCATAGACGATGACAAAGCCGAGGAAAATACGGAGCAGAATACAAGCTCAAATTCACCGTATCCGGTAATTTCGCCTGCAGATAAAAAGGATTACCGAGCTATAGTGCTTGATATGTTTTCTGAAGCTGCGGAAAATGCTTCCGCCTCGCTCGTAAGTGTGACCGTTACCTCACAGACAAATACATGGTTTGACAGTGAAATGGAGAGCACGGATACATTTTCCGGAATAATAATAAGCAATGACAGCAAAGAAATCCTGATACTTACCCCATACTTTAACGCTGATGGAAAAACCGTCAAGGTTGCATTTAACAACGGCAGCACAGCGGATGCTCTTGTAAAGCAGAGCTCAGCAGCAGACAGTCTGACCGTTATAACAGTTTCAGCGGCTGACAGCATCAGCGAGGATACGCTTGAAACCATAGCCGCAATAAAATACGGAGATACCTCTAAGCTTCGGAACGGCACACCGGTCATAGCAGTCGGATCCCCTCTCGGTGTTGCTGATTCATGCACCTATGGGATTATTGGATATACAAATGACTCGGAGTCCGGTATTGATTGTGTTCAGCACGTATTCTATACGGATGCTGCAGGAAATCCGGGCAAGGGAACCTTTATCCTCGATTACGACGGCGGCCTGATCGGAGTTGCTTCGCCGCAGGCCTCAGATGTTTCTGAGGAATCAGGGTATATGCGTGTTGTTTCAATACAGTCCCTTGAACGCAATATCACTTCGCTGATGAGCGGCAGCAGGAAGGCTGAGCTTGGAATAATAGGAATAGACGTTAATTTCGGGATGAAATACAGCAATGTTCCGGAAGGAGTATATATTTCGGATGTGGTCGCAGACAGTACAGCATACAATGCCGGCATCAGACACGGTGATGTTATTACATCCATAGCAGACCGCACTGTCACAGATCTTAATTCCCTCAGCAGGATACTCAGCAGTCTCAAGCCCGGTGTATCAACTACCGTTACAATTATGAGAGGCTCAGTCAACAGCGAGTACCGGGAAATGAATTTCGATATCGTTCTCGGAGAAAGATGAACATAATTATGAATAAGCCGGACAAGAGAAAGTCACCAGACAGAAATAAGGCTGCACACCGCAGCGTAAAAAAAGAACAGAATGAATCAAAGCCTTTTAGGGATAAACACAGGCCTGATGCCGTGCAGCATAAGGCTCGTTTTCAGACTCCGGATAAAGATAAAGACAGGGAAACAATGGATAAGCCGGAGCATAATAAGAGGCTTAGCGGTCTCTGCCGGGCTGAAAGGCTCTGCGGCGGCTGCGAGCTCCTGGCATATTCCTATGAGGAACAGCTTAGGAAAAAGCAGCAGTATGCGGATAAGCTTTTTTCTGAATTTGCGGCAGTTAAGCCAATCCTCGGCATGCAGGAGCCGTTGCATTACCGAAACAAGGTTCATCATGCATTTGCGAGAGGAAAGGGCGGAGAGATAATATCAGGAAGCTATGCTGCAGATACACACTGGGTTGTAAGCACAGATGACTGCCTCCTGGAGGATACAAAGAGCCAGAGCATTATTGCTGATATCAGAAAGCTTGCAAAATCATTTAAATATCTGATTTATGATGAGGACAGCGGACGCGGACTGCTTAGACATGTACTGATAAGACGCGGATTCTCAACCGGGGAGATATTGGTGGTTCTGGTTCTGACCTCACAGATACTTCCTGGCAAGAATAATTTTATCAAGGCTCTGCGAGCACTGCATCCTGATATAACCAGCATAGTCATTAATATCAATGATCAGGACACCTCCATGGTGCTTGGAGAGCGCAGCATTACTATTTACGGACCTGGATTTATCAGAGACAGACTTTGCGGCCTCACATACCGTATATCTCCGGCTTCATTCTATCAGATTAATCCGGTTCAGACTGAGATACTGTACAAAACTGCGATACAATATGCCGATCTTAAAAAACGGGATATTATCGTTGATGCCTATTGCGGCATAGGAACGATAGGTCTTACAGCAGCATCAAGGGTCAGCAGACTTATCGGTATCGAGCTGAATGCAGATGCCGTAAAGGATGCACGCGTTAATGCCGCAGCCAATAATATAACCAATGCTGATTTTATAAATGCAGACGCCTCCGAATATCTTAACAGCATGGCTGAGGAGGGACAGCATGCAGATGTAATATTTATGGATCCGCCTCGCTCAGGCAGTACTGAGGTATTTATGAAGGCAGCAGTCAGGCTTGCTCCGCGCAGTATAGTATATATCTCCTGCGGACCGGAATCCTTAAAGCGTGACCTCACTTTTCTGACGAAGCATGGCTATAAGGTCATGAAACTCCAGCCTGTCGACATGTTCCCGCAGACGGTGCATGTGGAAACGGTCTGTTTGATGTCAAGAGTCAAAGGGAAATAGCCGCGAAAGCCCAGTAATACTGCGGTTTTCGGGCAATAGGGCAAGTTTGGCATCGGGCAGACAAAACGCTTCTCGGTAACTTATCCAA
>CAVALT010000262.1:1195-2906 GCA_963589455.1 Clostridiales bacterium | reverse complement strand
TCTCCTTTTATTCCGCGCTTAAAGCGTCTCGTCAGAACCTCGCGCATTGATGCATAATCATCCGGTCCCCTGACCGTTTGGATCCTGAATTTGCGGTAATCGCTGTTTTTTGGCTTTCCATCTGTAAACACCACCATGGAGCCTACAGAATCCACTCCGGAAATATTGGAGATATCAAAGGACTCAATCCTGTGCAGACTATCGAGCTTAAGAAGCTCTTTTATCTCCTCCTGTGCACCTCTCGTTCGCCGGTCTTCACGCTTAAGCTTGTCCAGATTCTTAAGAAGGCTGTTGTCAGCATTGCTTACGGCAAGCTCAACAAGCCGCTCCTTTGATCCGCGCTTCGGGGTAACTATCTTTACTGACCTGCCCTTAAGGCTGCTCAGCCATTTTTCTATCAGTTCTCTGTCCTTAAGCTCCGTCTGAACCCACAGCTCACTCGGTATGTACGGAGTTCCGGAATAAAACTGTCCTATAAACGAGGCAAGGATATCTGCTGTATCATCCTCTGAATCCACCTCCATGTGCAGAGCCTCTCTTCCTATCATCCTGCCGTCGCGGATAAAGAAGCACTGTGCCTCGGCCTCATTTCCCAGAATGCCTATTCCGATAATATCCCTGTCATCCATATTAACATCTGTGACCTTCTGGCTGGCCGCAAGAGTATCTACAGCCTTCAGCAGCTCACGATATTCTATCGCCCTTTCAAACTCAAGATTTTCGGAGGCTGACTCCATGCGCTCCGTGAGATATTTCCTCACAAAATCATATTTCCCTGACAGAAAATCCACCGCACGGTCTATGTGTCTGCGGTAGTCCTCCTCTGATATAAATGCATTGCAGGGCCCCAGGCACTGCCCCATGTGATAATACAGACAGGGCCTTTCCTTATATGTATCCTCCGGCAGCCTTCTTGAGCAGGAACGGATTCTGAACAGCTTATGCATGAGATCTATCATCTCTCTTACAGCTGTTCCGGATGTGTACGGACCAAAATATCGTGAACGATCCTTTTTAACTCTGCGTGTAAGCATTACACGTGGAAAATGCTCTCCTACAGTAACCTTGATAAAGGGATAGGTTTTGTCATCCTTCAGCAGCGTGTTGTATTTCGGACTGTTCTCCTTGATCAGATTGTTCTCTAGTACGAGTGCTTCCATCTCCGAGTCAACTACTATGTACTCAAAGCGGCGTATAAGAGAAATCATTTTCTTAATCTTTTCAGTTTTATTCTTGTCCGACTGAAAATACTGTCTGACCCTGTTTTTCAGATTAACCGCCTTGCCGACATAGATGATTTCGTCCTTCGGGCCGTGCATAATGTAAACACCCGGCTTGTCCGGAAGCTTTTTAAGCTCAGCCTTTATGTCAAAGACATCACTCTCGTTTTCATTTAAATCAGTATCATTGTGCTCATTATTCATAGCTGACTATAGGTCCATCCTCAAGAAGCTTAGCCTCATCGGTCGGGTCAAGCTCATCTCCGTCAAGTGCGTTCTGCAGCTCCTGCGGAAATGTTTCAGCTGCCTCTCCTGCTGTTTCCTCCGGAGGAAGTGCCGCACGGGATTCCTCGATTCTTGCCGCCTCTGCCTCAGCCTCCGCAGGTGACAGCAGACCGTCATAATCATAGCTGACCGATGCCGACCAAAGTATCCACTCATCATATCCGGCATCATACACTGCCTGTATCTCCTGTCTTACCTCATCTGCG
>CAVALT010000262.1:0-1185 GCA_963589455.1 Clostridiales bacterium | reverse complement strand
TCCATAATCACCGCCCTGAGTAAAGGCTTTTGCGAGCACTGATTTTGAACGCTTAAGTGCACCGAGTATAGCCTCATACGGATGCTTGTCGGGCATATCAAGTCCAAAATTGTCTGCCGCATAGTGAGACGGATATATCATAGGACACATATAATCAACAATTGAAGCCATCTGAGGGTACTCCTGTCCTACCGAACGCGAGTCAATGCTGCTTCCTATAATCGTTCCGAATACATCGCAGGAAACAAAGGCTCCCTGTGCCTTTATGTGCTCGGAAAGATACTGAACAGCCTCAGATATAATGCTTATCTTGTCTCTGCCCTTCGTATCTGCCTCATCAAACACGCAGTCTCCGGCACCCTTATCCGTACAGAAACGAATATAGTCAAACTGTATCTCATCGAAGCCGTCAGCTATGCATCTGTCTGCAATCTCAAGCAGATAATCCCAGTATTCCTGTTTGTATGGATTAATCCAGGTATAACCGCTGTTGTCTGTATAGATGCTGCCGTCAGGGTTGGTAAGACACCATTCCGGCTTAACCTTTCCAATATAAGGATCACGCATTGAAACAATACGCGCGATGGTATAAATGCCATGCTCCTTAAACTTCTGCATAAGTCCTGGCATATCCTCTATACACGCATCAACTGCTCCGAGCTCATCTATCACAGCAGAGCCCTGCATGTCATAGGTAATTCTGCCGTAATCATCCTTAATATCAATAACAACGGAATTAAGCTCCGTATTATCCATGTGATCCCAGAATTTTGACATGAATTCAGCATTGGCAAGCGGCTTGGAGGCTACATAGATTCCCTTGACCCTGGTTCTGGTACGGTTATCCTCAGGCTCTGCAGCAGCTTCTGTCTCTGTCTCGCCTTCTGCTTCGGAGGTCTCAGTTTCGTCCTCGTCATAGCTGAAGGAAATCGGATCTGTCTCCGGCAGCTGTGAGGCATCATACCCTGGTTCAAGTGCCGCCGGTTCATATCTTGTGCATCCTGCCGTAATAAGCACTGCAGCCGCAATGGTCAGCAGTATATGCAGATTGTGTTTTTTTCTTTTGCTGTTAAATATGCTCATATATATATTTTTCCTGCTATCTGTTTAGCACCTGCCATATTTCAATGTGAATTGCCTGCTTACAGGTAAAATCACATTGAAATATGGCAGGCGGCCAAGGCT
>CAVALT010000261.1:2239-2908 GCA_963589455.1 Clostridiales bacterium | reverse complement strand
TGAGCGGATCATAATCGCAGATAAAGATAACATAAGACTCAGGCAGATCCTTAAACTTAGCCCCGCGGCTTAGCATATTCATATCCATGTGGCTGTGATAGTATCTGGCACGCAGCTCGGTAAATTCGGGCTCGACCTGCATCTCTATGTTGTACTTCTTTCCGTCTGAGGCTTCGGCAAATATATCAAGGCGACTGCCCTTGAAATCTGGATTGTAGCAGAGATTCTTTTCATCATCGATATTGATAATGTCGACATCAATACCGAGAATAAGCTTAAGAAAGTCTTTGCAGTTGTCACCGTCAAGCATGGCATGCGTAAACAGGAAATTATCCTTGATGGTCTGGTCCTTAAGCAGCTTGCGGGGGTTGGAAGAGGCGGAGCAAAGATTGATATCATCTGTGAATTATGCATTATCTGTATTAATGGTCTTCAAATATGTCTGACTATAGTAGCCCTCGTGATGAAATAATTTAAACCCACATTACGAATGGCCGTTTTTGAAACCGCCGGGTGTAATGCCCGACGGTTAATTTATGACAAAAAAAAGCTAAAGATGCTATAATGATGACACTATAGTCAGGGCTGCAAAATATGATGCTTTTCTAAAATGCGGTGGCACCCAGAGTTGAGAAGCTCGGTATCAGTTTGGAGCATAATACTTTTGAC
>CAVALT010000261.1:969-2229 GCA_963589455.1 Clostridiales bacterium | reverse complement strand
CATTATATGTCTGCAAGGCAATCAGAGCATAAGGATCAGCTCGGGAAGCTGACGATAAAAACATAGAGAAAGGAAGCATAATCATTTTCCGTACTGGATGATTATGAAGAACATATATGGCTAAGGTAATACTGAGAAAAGGTGAAGGACGTACAATTAAGGCCGGCGGAGCCTGGATATTTGATAATGAGATAGACAGGATAGACGGAGACTTTGAAAATGGAGATATTATTGCTGTTGAGGATTTTGACGGCTATCCTATGGGCTATGGCTTTATCAATACAGCTTCTAAAATAACCGTGCGCATGCTTTCAAGAAGAGGTGCTGAGATAACAGAGGATTTCATCCGTGAAAGGGTAAGAGCTGCCTGGGAATACCGCAAAAAGACCGTGGACACCTCATCCTGCCGTGTAATATTCGGTGAGGCGGATTTTCTGCCGGGAATAGTAATAGATAAGTTTGAGGATGTACTTGTGGTTGAATCGCTGGCACTTGGCATCGACAGACTTAAGCCGCTTATAATTGATGCTCTTAAGGCGGAGCTCCTTAAGGACGGTATAAAGGTCCGCGGTGTATATGAGCGCTCAGATGCTCCGGTCAGACGCAAGGAGGGCATGGAGCCGTTTAAGGGCTTTATCGGCGAACCGTTTGATACCGAGGTTCAGATAACTGAAAATGGAGTCAGATACCTTGTGGATGTAATGGATGGCCAGAAAACCGGCTTCTTCCTTGATCAGAAATATAACAGACTGGCAGTTCAGCACATTTCCCGAGGCGCGAGGGTGCTTGACTGCTTCACACATACAGGCTCCTTTGCACTGAATGCAGCCTATGCAGGTGCAAGTCACGTAACGGCGGTCGATATATCGGAGACAGCCATAGCACAGGCTAAGAAGAATGCGGAGCTTAACGGCTTGAGCGGCATAATGGATTTTGTGGTTACGGATGTGCTTGATTATCTGCCAAAGCTTGTGGAGGAGGGCAGAAAATACGATGTGGTAATACTTGATCCGCCTGCATTTACCAAATCAAGAGAGGCTACTAAAAAGGCGGTAAAGGGCTACAGGGATATTAATATGCGCGGACTTAAGTTGGTTGAAAACGGCGGTTTTCTGTGCACCTGCTCCTGCTCGCATTTCATGACAGAGGAGCTGTTTAAAAAGACCATAGCCGAGGCGGCTCACGCTGCACACAAGCGTCTGCGCCAGGTGGAGTTTCGTACACAGTCGCCAGACCATCCTATACTCTGGTCGGCAGATA
>CAVALT010000261.1:0-959 GCA_963589455.1 Clostridiales bacterium | reverse complement strand
CAAATTCCGCTGCAAATCCGTGCGTTCCGCCGGAGGCTGATTAAAGAAATGCTGATTAAATCAGCATTTCCTTAATAAACTTTATTCGACAGATCCAGATCCTTCAATAGGATGAATCTATCGGTTTCAATTGAACAGAAAACCACCAAGCGTTGGAATATGTATCAGAGACCTGCGGGTTTTTGCCGATGCGCTTGGCGGTGAGGTTTATCACTACCTCCTTAGCCCTGACTGCCGTCAGCCTTCGTTATGCCGAGCCGCTCAAATACCATATTATAGCCGTCCTCACCGTAGGTGAGGGCACGGTTGACGCGGCTGATGGTGGCCGTGGAGGCTCCTGTCTGCTCTGCAATGTCAAGATAGGTTGTTTTATCCTCCAGCATAATGGCAACCTCGAAGCGCTGAGCCATGGCAAGAAGCTCCTTGACCGTGCAGAGATCAGAAAAAAACTTATAACATTCATCCTTGTCCTGAAGTGATAAAACAGCATCAAACAGCCTGTCAACCTCAGCAGTATGCAGTTTTGAATTCATAACAACACCTCTTTATTACGATAAAACTTTATCGCTACACTATAGTGAAGTTTACTATAAGCTGAGAATTAAGTCAAACGATAAAGCTGCATCAGCTAATTTAACACAACGCTGATTAAAGCTTTTCCTACGCCGAATTTGCTGCGAAGCAGCAAATTCCCCCACAAAAAAAACAAATGCGTGCAATTCACCGAGGACAGGATATGAAAATGCTGCTTTAATCCACATTTTCCTAAATATCAAATTCTTCAAATTAAATTCTTCAGTCAGACGCTTACACCAAAGAAACAGCACTTCAGATATTCTGTACAAAAATCATATTTTATAATTGTGCATTTCCATGAAAATCAGATTTTCACAAAGAATATGCTTTCTTAGCTCTCAAACCCGTGGCTCCGGAAGAGTCAAAACTGATTCAATTAAAAT
>CAVALT010000260.1:0-2924 GCA_963589455.1 Clostridiales bacterium | reverse complement strand
CTTTACACCATCCATGTATGAGTCACTTGGTGTGTATATCCCGCTTATCGTTGTTAACTGTATCATCCTTGGACGTGCCGAGGCTTATGCCATGAAGAACGGTCCGCTGGTATCACTTTTCGATGGTATCGGTATGGGACTTGGCTTCACAATCGCTCTTGTTGTAATCGGTGCAATCAGAGAGATTATCGGTGCTGGAACAATATTCAATGTTCAGGTTATGCCGAGTGCTTATACACCTGTTTCAATCTTCATTCTTGCACCTGGTGCATTCCTGGTATATGCAGCTATAACTGCTCTTCAGAACTACATCAAGATGCCTAAGAACAAGGCCGCAAAGGTTGTAGAGAAGAAGGCTGACTGCTGCACGCCTGCTCCGGTTGAGAAGGCTGCCGAGACAGAGAATAAGTAAGGGAGGAAGTCAATATGGTTAATTTAATAGTAATTGCTATAAGTGCTTGTCTTGTAAGCAACGTCGTATTGAGCCAGTTCCTCGGAATCTGTTCTTTCCTCGGTGTATCTACGGATGTTAAGACTGCTGCCGGAATGGGCGGAGCCGTAGTATTCGTTATCACACTTGCTTCTATCGTTGCAAGCCTTATATATGATTTCGTACTTGTACCGCTTGATCTCGTATACCTTAAGACTATCGTATTCATTCTTATCATTGCGGCTCTTGTACAGATAGTTGAGATGTTCATGCACAAGTGCATGGTTTCTCTCTACAACGCACTCGGAATTTATCTTCCGCTTATCACAACAAACTGTGCAGTTCTCGGTGTTGCTCTTACTAATACTCAGAACGGCTACAACTTCATTGAGTCTGTAGTCTGCGGTTTTGCAACTGCTTTGGGATATCTTGTTGCTATTGTGCTTCTTGCAGGTATACGTGAGCATATCGCCGGCGGCAATGTTCCTAAGAGCTTCCAGGGAGTACCGATTGTAATCGTTACGGCAGCACTTATGTCGATAGCATTCTTCGGCTTCTCCGGTGTAATTTAATAGGAGGGTCGGGATGAATCCAATTATTATCGCTGCTGCAGTAGTTGCAGTAACAGGTATTATCGTAGGTATCGGACTCGGCGTCTTCGGTGAGAAGTTCAAGGTTGAGATCGATGAGAGAGAGGCAGCTATACGTGAGGCTCTTCCGGGCAATAACTGCGGAGGCTGCGGATATCCGGGATGTGACGGATGTGCTAAGGCTATCAACGAGGGTGAGGCACCTGTAAGTGCCTGCCCGGTTGGACAGAAGCCATGCTGGGATGCAATTGCAGCTATCATGGGTGTAGAGGCCGGCAGTGCTGACAAGAAGGTAGCATTTGTAAAGTGCTCAGGCACCTGTGCTGATGCTCCTAAGAGATACAATTATTCAGGTCCGGATGACTGCAACAATATGGGACCGGTTCCGGGTTCTGGAGACAAGGCATGTAACTACGGATGTCTTGGACACGGCTCATGTGTTAAGGCATGTAACTTTGATGCTATGCATATCGTTGACGGTATTGCAGTAGTAGATGAGTCCAAGTGTACAGCATGTCAGGCCTGCATTAAGGTTTGTCCTCGCAAGCTTATTACTCTTGTTCCGGCTAAGGCCAAGTACAGAGTCAACTGTGCTAACAAGGATAAGGGCAAGGCTGTTATGGATGTCTGCAAGGTTGGCTGTATCGGATGCACACTTTGCGTTAAGACCTGTCCTAAGCAGGCAATTTCCATGGATGGCGATGTAGCCGTTATCGATTATGATAAGTGTGTAGGCTGCGGACTTTGTGCACAGAAGTGCCCGAAGAAGATTATCCACATGTTTGCTCAGGCTTAAGTAATTAACTAATTAATAAGCTGCTCTTATGAGCAATTCAAATGGGACCGGTTCAGTTAAATGAACCGGTCCCATTTAGTTAGTATAAATATTGTAATTGTTTAGCACCACCAGAAAAAACTATAAAATACTGAGCTGAGCTTGCTCGGTGAAGCATTTATATGCTTTTTCTGGTGGCGGTCAAGGCGCAAAGCGCCTCTGAACCGCAAATCGCGCATCGCAAAGCGATGCAGCGATTTGCGGTGGTGAACAGTTACTCAATATCTCAATTGAGCAGACCTGTGATTATCTGGTTTATAAGCTTGCCGTCGGCCTTGCCCTTGAATTCAGCCATAACAGCCTTCATTATCTTGCCCTTATCCTTTGTTGCAATCAGATCAGCAAATTTCTCATCGATAACTGCCTTAATCTCATCGGCGCTCATCAGCTTTGGAGCAAATTCATTTATAACATCATAACGAAGCTGATATTGAGCCTTGAGCTCCGCTCTTTCGTCAGGACAGGTGTCTATCTGCTCCTTGACGCTCTTGAGCTCCTTTAAAATAACCTTATCTACAAGCTCTGAAGATATATCGTCTCTGTGACCCTCATCTATGGCAATCTTTTTGACAGCCTGTATAACAGAAGAGATTGCTTCCTTTCTCTCCTTATCCTTGGCCTTCATCGCATCGATCATAGCCTTCTGCAAAACATTCAAATCCATGACAGAACCTCCTTATATAACGGAAATAATCGCTGTCTATGCATCAACAGCGAATAAATTATACGATATGCATCGAAAAAAGAAAAATATATTTAGCCGCTTAATTCGGATTTTATTATATCGTCCCAACCGTAGGTTAGAGTAATTATGTTGCAGCCGTAGAGCCGCTTTACGAGTATCTTGTCATATGCGGCAAGAGGGTGGTCTCTGTTGATTATAATACAGACAGACTGTGTTAAAGTGTACATAAAGGCCTTATTTCCTTGTTAAAAGAGAAACTATTCTTGCAGGCGGTATTGTGCTTTGTTATAATTACAAAGGTTTGTCCCGATGTATACACAACGGACATCCTACATTTACAAAAAGAGGACAATAAATTGGCACAGTATCCATATAAGACAAGAG
>CAVALT010000259.1:0-2927 GCA_963589455.1 Clostridiales bacterium | reverse complement strand
TATAGAAACAGCATCCGTATCATAGATATTATAGCCGTCCCAGCCTGACAGTGTATAGGTCATGCCTACTCTGCCGTTTGTGGCATCATTCTGCAGCTTAACGGTTTTGCCTGCATTGCCGGTCTCTGTCAGTCCGTTCAGTGTTATAAAATCAAAATCACGGATACGCTTGCAGCCGTAGTTCTCAAGCTCATAGGCATCGAGATCGACATTTGTAGTTTCAGGCCATTGTCCGTACGGCGCACCGTCGTCCGTGTAATAGCTGCCGTCTTCAGCCATATTGACGCCGCCTGCAAGATTTAATATCTGAACCTTGGAGATGTCAGGATTATTAATATAGGATGTCAGCAGCGGAGAATCAGCTCTCAGCACTGTCTTCGCGGAAAATGAGACGCGTGAGGCTCCAGCATTGCTGCTGTGCTCTGCCTTAATCTCATAGATTCCCTCATCATAGTATTGCTGAGGAATCTCGTAGGAGCTGATATCAGCAAAGGGAACATCTGCAACCTTCTGCCATTCGTCCGGTGAGGCAGCCGTCATAACATAGACAGCAAACGGCTCTCCGTCTTCACGTATAACATACTTGTTTTCGTAGATATCCTCACCGTCAATGCTTTTTTCCGTGCAGTAGAATTTTATGTCCTGATAGTAATAATCCTCATAGGACATTTTCTGATACTGATCCTCATTGGTGCATGCAAACTGCAAGTCGTCTATCAGAGCATAGCTGTAGCTGTAGCCGGGATCATCATATACCTTGTCATACCATTCCGACACAAAGCCTACATACCACGGACCCGGCAGTGCCAGATCACTGCCCTGTGCAGCTGCTTCACGATATACATCCAGCCAGCCGTTCTCGGTATACTGTCCTATCGGCTGATGCTCAAGATTGATATTATATGTCTTGTAGATATAGTTTCGTCCGACCAGATCCTTACGCTTATACTCCTGCCAGATCCATTGTGCAGAGGATTTCTTTGTCTCTGTTTTCCTGTCATCAGCACCTGTGAGAGTCACTGTGATATCGTTCTCGACAAGGTTGTCCTCTGGCATTGATTTCCTGGGATAGGCTGTTACTGTATAGATATAATATTTGTCTCCGTATAAACGCTGCTCCGGAACATTCAGCGTATCACTGGCACTATCATAAAGGGATCCTGTGCTGTCCTCCACGGCATCCTTTTTGGTAATAAACTGTCCTATTACAGTACCGTTATGAGATGGTTGATCCTTGATCTCAAGACTCCACGGCTGGCTGGCAGAGGTCTGGATAACGGTTCTCCACAGCAGATAGCAGTTCTCCTTGAAGTCCTCCTCTGTCAGATCACTCTTGCCTGTCCATGCTTCAACCTGCTTAGGTGTATAGAGCTGAGGGAGATAGTCCTTGCTGCCGGTATATGCAGCCTTTTCGGTCATGGTCAGATGAGCCTCCGTATCCATACTGCCCTTAAGTGTAGTGCCGAGCTTATCCTCCTCTGCCTCATTACCTAGCACATATATCTTAGGCGTAATCTCCCAGCTTGTGCCGTCAATTGTATCCATATCATTTAATGCATACATAATCTGCACAACATTATCACTGCCGGAGTGCAGGTCCTTGCAGTTGGTGAAGCAAAGCAGCGTCTCTCCGTCTAATGTCTCAACCGAATAATTGAAGTCGCTGACAGAGCTCTCAGACGGTGCCTCAGGCACTCCGATCTGAGATGGAAGCACATCCTTATCATATCGATCCTGATACAGCGAATAAGGCAGATAGATCTTCACCTCACCTGCCTGATAATCCTCACTGTTGTGGAACTGGAACTGATACTTGACTCCCTGTGTCGTCGATATGCCGTTGCCCTTTATATCGAGCTGATAACGGTCCTTTGTGCTGGCTGACAGACCGGAAAATTCCACATAGTACTGGGAATATTTCCAGGCTGTTCCAGATGCATCTGGTACAATCTCCTGATTTAACTCTGCTGCTTCATCAAGACCATTTAGGTTGCATATCAGCTCCCCACCTTTGGCATAGCAATCCTCGCCATGAGTATGGCCTTCAGTTTCTTCCAAACCACAGATATTCTCTCCTCCCGGACAGACACACTCTGAGGTATGAGTATGACCTTCCTGTTCCTCCAGCCCACATACCAGCTTCTTTTGGACTGCATTTGAAGGCGTTGCCTCTTCTTCATCGGATTCCTCGTCATCAATGTAGTCATAACAGCTTTCATTATGAGTATGACCCTCTGTTTCCTCCAAGCCGCAAATGTACTCACCTCCCGGACAGACACAATCTGATGTATGATTATGACCTTCCGATTCCGAAATTGTACATAGCAGATCGCCTTCTTTCGCATAGCACTCCTCTGTATGTGTATGCCCCTCAGCAAATGCTGTTACTGGTAATGCACTGGTAAGCATAACAAATGCCATGATCGAAGCAAGCCATCTGCGCTTACTTTTCATTTTCATGATTTACAACTCCTCTTGTCTGTGAATTTAGATGTTCTTATTGTATGATTAGCTATACATTGTCACCGTCATATCTCATATTCCCCCTTTACCAAAATGTGTACTTTTCTGTAGGCGGAAAATTCACCGTAAAAAGCGTCATTTTATGTTGGAACGAACGCGTTTTTGTGATAAAATGGTGAGGGTGCTTTTAACATAGGCGATTTACAGAAAAGTACACATTCCTGTAAAAAGTCACGCTTACAATAACTTGGCTTTTTCGTAAATCTCTGCCCGATACCGGAAGGTTGATAATGGCATCCCACATTCCCTGGCTGCCGCTGTTCCGGTGATCTTGTCAGATCTCCAACGCTGATACGCATCATGGAAGCACTCCGGCAGGGGACTCGGCGGTCTGCCGAAGCGAACACCTCTGGCCTTTGCAGCTGCAATGCCCTCGGCCTGCCTCTGACGGATGTTGGTGCGCT
>CAVALT010000258.1:0-2931 GCA_963589455.1 Clostridiales bacterium | reverse complement strand
GTTTTATGGTTGTTTTTTCAGCATTTTATATTAAAATGTCAATAACAAAATGCGATATTTTTCATGTTCTTTTATCGGATAAACAGGAGGATACTATGGTAGGAAAGCAGAATAGGAAGCTAAAGAGAGTCCTGAGCAGTGCACTTTCATTGGTATTGTGCGCGAATCTGTCATTCTCAACGGCTGCCGTTGAGCTTGGCGATGCGGTTTCCGCTGCTTCACAGGTACAGACAGCGTCAAATGAGTCTGTAACTGTCAGCAGCAATGCAGAGGTGAACTTGGCTACTGAAGGAGCAGAGAATCAGACAAACATAGACAACAGCGGCTTCTCAGACACAGTCAGCTCAGAACAGTCAGCTCAGGCTGGCTATGCTGCAGGTACCGGCGGCACAGTATCATCAGGGGCGGACAAGGTGTTTGACAAGGGTACAGCTTCTGATGCAGAGCCAGGGAATGCTGCGGCAGACAGCAGTCAGACAGCCGACGGTTCAGATAATGGCTCAGATACAGGCTCGGCATCAGGCACAGTATCAGGCTCAGACAGTGCATCAGCTGCTGCAGAGAGCAATAAGCAGGAGACCGAAGCAGGTGCAGCAGGTTCGTCAGGATCTGGTAGTACATCATCTTCCGGCACAGACAGCGGCAGCTCAGAAGGCAGCAAAGCAGCAAGTTCAGGTACAGCCGTGGCTAATTCAGCTGCAGTATCTGAAGGAAGCGGAGCAGCCGGGACAGAGAATGAAACTGGAGCAACAGCAGAGTCTGAGACCAATGCTGAGGCAGCTAAAACGGAGGCCGATTCGGTGTCTATCGCTGCAGTCGATCCGTCAGCTATCGCAGCGGCCGAAGAGCTTGATAAGTCTGCAGCCTATACCGAAGCCTTCGATAAGACAGTCACAAGAGACGGCTTTTATATCAATGTACAGGCAGATGCAGGAGTATTCCCTGACGGCTCTGCACTCAATGTTCATTCTGTAACAAATGAGAAGCATACAGAGGCAGTGCGCAAGGCCATATTAGAGCAGTTAGAGGCAGAGGGCAGCGATACTGCAGGTCTTAAGGTTGATGTTAATATATTTGACATCACTGTTAAGCATGGCGATGAGGAGATACAGCCAGACACAGCAAACGGCAGCGTAACTGTCAGCATAACTAAGAAGAAGACTGCAACTCCGACCGAGCTTAAGGACAGCAGTACGTCAGAGAGCAACTCAGCAGAAAACAGTACTGCAACAGTTACTGAGCTTAATTCAGACAGCAATAATAAGGTCACATTAAAGCAGCGTGTAAGATCACTGCTTCGTTCTGTTACAAATCTTTTTTCTGTAAGAAGCAACATAGCTGACAATGAGGTGGTCAGCCCTGCCACAGAGGGAGCTAAGGCAGAAGCCAATGAAGAGGCATCTTCTTATTCTGCATCTGACAACAGTACAGGTGCAGAAAACTCCGCAGCAAACATTCAAGCAGAAAATGTGGCTTCAGATGGCAGTTCTGCAAATACAGCCTCCGCAGCTAATGAGGCATCCGCAGTTAATAACACGACCTCAGCTGACACCACAGCAAATGAGGCGGCCATGTCCGGCACAACCCAGCCGGAGCGCAGAGTCTTCCATATAGTCGAGGAAGCAGATTCAGAGATAAGCCTTGAGACAGTAGACTCGGAAAATGACGAGGACGCAGAGGGCGTACAGTTCAATGCTGAGCATTTCTCGGAATATGCAGTTGCAGTTATCAGTGAAGCTGCAGCATCCACTGAAAAGCCAAGCATCACAATATCCTCAACAGATGCAGATGCCAACGGTGATATCGATTGGACAGTCACGGTCAAGAGAAATGATTGTCCTGTAACAGAGTATAAAGACGGCTTCATTGTAAAGGTGCAGCTTACCAATATATTATCCGGTGCGAATCCTACAAGACATACCTATGTAGAGGGCAGCTTTACAGCCGAGGCAAAGGACAGCAGCGCCGAGTCAGGCTGGGTTCCCCAGGAATACAAGGATCTTGCTCTGATAGATCAGACCGGAGGCAGCTGGGTATACAAAAACTATGAGCTTCAATGGAAGTTTACCAACAATACCGAGCATGCAGAGGTCGTATTTAAGTTTAAGACCCATGTATATTTAACCAATGAGGTCATCAAGAAGAATATTGAGGGCGACTATAAGCTTGATGACTGCGTAGTCAATTATGTAAAGCTTTGCGGCATGCCTGATAGTGCCAATATTGTTATTGCGGAAACCAGAGGCTCAGCAGGCATACAGATCAAGAATCAGAAGAAGTGGATAGACGGAACAGCCGACTACGACCCTGCAAATGGCTGCATCAATGTCACTGTCACCGCACATACCAACGGCTATGAGCTCAAGGGCTATGAGCTTAAGCTCCAGAACTTTGTCGGAAAGGGTAATGATTTCTTAACTCCGACAGAATTTAAATATTACTATGACGATAAAGAGATAACCAATATCAGCGATTTTGCAGATTGGGACATCGACAGCAGTGACAGATGGTCATGCCAGATAAAGGAGATTGAGGGCGGTACTGATCATACCTTTAAGATGACCTATGTGGTTAAGCTCAAGGATCCCAATGAATGGAAGCAGCACAGCCACAGCGGCATCTATCTTGAGCTCAATACCTATTTCAGAACCATCAATGGGGTTGAGTACTATTCCTTTGGTCCTCAGATCGAGGTCTGGTTAAATTATGGCAGCATGAAGGGTGCAGTCACCATCGAGCCGGTCAAGGACTACGGTGAAGACGGCTATGACAAATCCACTCATACCGCAAAATGGAAGGTTAAGTACAACTGTCTGTATGACAAATATAATACCTATATGCCGGTATTGATTACTGACAATTCCTCTATTATTAAGATTGAGGATATTAAGTTTACCAACAGCAAGGGCGAGACGACTGATCCTCCGGCAG
>CAVALT010000257.1:0-3044 GCA_963589455.1 Clostridiales bacterium | reverse complement strand
ACGCATCTGTATATCCCGGAGCATCCTGCTGACGCTTCTGCAGGTATCCATATTATCATCAACAATAAGTGCTCTTGCTCCAAGCAGCTCCGGAATCGGATCATTATCAACTGCTCCGCCGGCAAGCCTTAGATTCAGTGTAACTGTGAACAGGGAGCCCTTTCCCTCTTCGCTCTCTACCCGTATATCGCCGCCCATCATGTCTACGATATTCTTAGTTATCGCCATACCCAGGCCCGTTCCCTGTATGCCGCTGACGGTCGAGCTGTATTCTCTTGAAAAGGTCTCGAATATATGTCCAAGGAACTTCTTTGACATTCCTATGCCGTTATCCTTTACGGAAAACTCATAGGTTGTATAATCCTTCAGGCTGCAGGGCTTCTCGATAAGCCGGATTATTATATCTCCGCCAGGATGCGTAAACTTGATTGCATTTCCCACAATATTAAGCAGCACCTGATTAAGGCGAAGCTTATCCGTGAGTACATCCTCGTGAATCACATCCTGCGTATCAATAAAGAGATTCTGGTTCTTGGCATTAATAAGGCTCTGTATCATTGTTCGCAGATCATGAAGCAGATCCGGAAGATGAACTGCCGCCTCCTCAAGCTTGACCGTGCCGCTTTCTATACGGCTCATATCAAGGATATCGTTAATCAGACTCAGCAGATGAGTGCTGGATGTACTGATTTTAGCAAGATAATCCTGTACCTGGGCCTGATCATCCATATGTGTCTGTGCCAGCGCCGTAAAACCAATAATGGCATTCATCGGAGTACGGATATCATGTGACATGCTGTTGAGGAAGGTTGTCTTTGCCCTGTTGGCCTGCTGTGCAGCAGCCAGAGCATGCGTCAGTGCCTCCTGCTGCTTGAGATCGCGCAGCTTCTCCTCCGTGATGTCCCTGGCAACATACAGAGCTTCCTTTGCAGTGCCGTCCTCAGCTCTTCGCTTTACGATTATGCGTGCCTGTATCCATTGTCCTGTAGGAGCTTTATAATCCGTCGTTATGGTATTAACATCCTTAAGACGCTCTGCAAGAGTGCTGAAATCCAGAAATTCAGACATTGCTTCCCGGAACTCAGGCTCTATAAAGGATTCGATAACCTTATCCTTTACATCATTAAAATAGCCTCTTGTCTCTGCTACCTCACCCATCAGCGGCACACTGGTTAATATGTCATACTGACTGGTGTCAATGTCGGCTCTGAAGATAGTTGAGTAAATCGTCGACAGCGAATTAACCACCTCTGCGTGCTCCCTTTCGCCGCGCAGACGTGCATCCTCCAGCTCCTTTTCCCTTTTTGCATGCTGCTCCTGCTCCTCTACGATTGAATCGATGAGCTGGAAGCCCGCAACAATATTTTCCGTATCTCCGACCCTTCTGAAGTCATACTGATAGTAGTGCTGTACGCCGTCCTCGATATTGCGGTATGTACCTACAAGCTGCTTCTGCTCAGCAAATATGCTTCTGAGCTTCTCCATGTTGAGGGTGTTTCTTATTCTCTCCTTATCATCGGGATGCACCGTTTCACGCACCCATCTGTCTACCACCGCATCAAAGGGAAATGTTGTTTCAGCAACGTCTCTGACCGCTTTTACATTGTAGCTGTCCGCAAGCCTTATGGCCTTTGCCGTTCCATCCTTAAGATTTGCAACAAATACATTTCTGAAGCTCTCTGACAACGCACTGATTATTGCAACCTGCTCTGCCAGCGCCTTGTCCTTTTCCTTCTGCTCACGGACAACCTCATCTACATCGTAGTGATATCCCCGAAGCACAAAGCCGCCCTCAACCGCTTTTGCCGTACCTCCGCAGCGCACATACCTCTCCCCAAGAGTCGGATGTATCCAGAGATAGGTATTTTCATCCCTGCCGCGCTTCTTCATTTTCTCAACACTGTCTAAAACCGACTGCACCGAGCCTGGAGCAATATTAGAAAACCAGGCATCATAAACCTCTTCCTGAGACAGCTTTTTATCTGCAATACCCAGCAGCTCCATCATCTGATCGTCAGCCTCAAGCCTCTGAGCCTGTCCGTCTATCAGATAGATGCTCCAGGTACCCATACGCGAAGCAGCAAGGATATCATGCATCTCATCGATTTTTTCGTCTTTTTCTCTTGTTTCCCTCTGTATATTGACGATATCTTCTATATTCCTGAAGCCTGCAATAAGCTTCAGTGCTTCACCCGGCGGGGAAATGCGTATGAAGAGCCCGCTGTAATGTATCTGCGTACCGTTTACACAGACACGATAATTGAGCTCAAGCTTTTCTCTTCCGTTCCTGAACCTTCTGCACAGTGCATCCGGCTGTATAGTATTCATGAAGAGCTCCCTGTCCTCCTCGCAGACATGGGTCTGTGCATAAATATGGAACGCCTTTGAATAGCTGAAGCTCTCAGGAATATTTCCGGTCTTTTCCTTTATTGCCTTGTCCAGCTTAATAACACCGGCACGGTCAGTTTCCGGCTCAATCATATATACAGCAACATAATCAGCTGCAAGTGCCATGATCATATGCTGTGATTCTTCAATCTGCAGTCCTAAGGTCTTCGGGAATTCTTCGTTTTGCTGCTGTTCCTTATCCGGTACGGAATGATGGATATGCAGTACCTTCCACACTCCACCTCTTAAGCCGTAAAGCATAGAATACCGGCTGTCCATTCTGATGCAGGTATCTCCGCCGGGAAATGCACCCAGGATAAGGACAGAGCCAAAGACCAGCATATGTTCATCGTCCAGCCTCTGCTCCTCTATCGTAAAATCCTGCCACGTAAACTGAACCTTCCTGCGCTGTTCAACATCAAATACAAAGGCCCTGGAGAATTCCTGCAGATTCCTGTAAAATTCCTGCCTGCCGGTTCCTATTACGCTTAAGCTGTCATCGAGCAGCTTAAGAACCTCCATATCCTCTCCGGAGGCAGAATCCAGATAAGAACTTAGGATATGTTCAGTGAGCTCTTTAAAATCCACCTCTGCTGTATGTGACTCTTTCGGCATGGCACAAATCCCTCCTCCGGAATTCCGGGATATCTAACGGT
>CAVALT010000256.1:0-3044 GCA_963589455.1 Clostridiales bacterium | reverse complement strand
TCATGAGACAGAGCACGTGCATTTTTCTTGGTAGAGGTTGCAAATACTGCACCTACACCGATATAATCTGCTCCTGCCTTCTCGGCAGCAACAGCTTCCTCAACCGTTCCGGCAGAGATGCCGAGTATCTTATCAGGTCCTATCATCGCACGTATATCGCGTCCCCTGATATCACTCTGACCTACATGAACTCCGTCAGCGTCAATATCCATGGCTATCTCTACACTGTCATTCACAACAAAGGGCACATGGTATGCTGCGCAGATAGCCTTAAGCTCTGCGGCCTCCTGCTCAAAGGCCGCCTCCTCAAGATCCTTTTCACGTATCTGGAGGAAGGTTGCTCCGTTTTTAAGCACATCATCGCATACCCCTGCAAGAGTTTCTCCCTCCTTCAGCCAGCTTCTGTCGGTCACGGCATAAAGCAGCATGGAATGCCTTATATCATCACTTGTAAATTTCATAATTGTCCTTTCTTCTGTCGCAGGCGATCAGGGAAACGCTTATTAAAGCGTTTCGCACGCCGGATTTGCACTGCGAAGCAGCTAATCCCAAAGCAAATCCGTGCGATCCGCCAGAGTCTGCTGAGGAAATGCTGATTTAATCAGCATTTCCTCAGCTTGTCAGCACTCGATATCGGATATTCTCTGCAAGCTGCTCCTCTGTCATATTGAAGACCGCATCTATGAGGTCATTTCTAAATGTAGCATTTCCGGTGTCGTTGGCAATGCGGCGTCTGTCTGCTGCCTCCCCCGCAATTCCCATCACTGCGGCAGCCGATACTGCTGCTGTAAATGCATCCTCAGGCATTGCACCGCAAAATGCTCCTGTAAGTGAGGTCAGCATACATCCGCTTCCAGTGATGCGTGCCATGGTCGAACAGCCGTTTCTCAGCACACAGGCCTTATCGCTGTCGACAATTATATCACTTACTCCCGAAATAACTATCACGCTTTTGGTGTGCTCTGAAAGTGCCCTTGCCATAGCTATTCCGGACGTGAGCCCGTCCTCGGAAACCTCATCACCGGCACGTACATCAACACCGCTGCCATGAGTGTCTTCTCCTGCAAGAAAGCGTATTTCGGAGGCATTGCCCCTGATAACGCTAAAATGCACCCTGTCAAGCAGCAGCCCTGAGGCTTCCCGTCTGAGTGCAGTGCCTCCTGCCGCAACCGGATCTAACACGACAGGCTTATTAAGCTCTGCCGCATGGACTCCTGCTGTAATCATGGAGTCAAGATGCTCTATCGCTCCCATATTGCAGACAAGTGCGTCAGCACCCTCAACTGCTTCATATACCTCACGCTTATCCTGAGCCATTGAGGGAGTACCTCCGGCAGCCAGTATAATGTTTGCACAGTCATTGACAGTAACAAAATTAGTAATGCACTGAACGAGCGGAGTTTTTTCCCTGAGTCTGCGAAGCGGCTCGCAGAGCCTGTTTTTAAATTCTATGTCGTTTAACATGTATGTAAATTTTCCTAATATAAATTGATGTTGGCGGCAAAAGTATTTTGCTCCGGCTGATACCATGTTGCTGAGCAGATTAAGGAAATTCTGATTTAATCAGCATTTCCTTAACAGCGTCCCATTCATCTTACCTCAGCCAGAAGCTTCTCCAAAAGCCCGTTTTTCTTAAGCAGAAGGAGCACCATAATACCCATTGAAGCACCTACCACTGCGGCAGGAATGTAGAAGGGAATGTAATAAAAAGGTGACTGGGCATCAAGTCCGTAGAAAAGCTTCATAAGAGGATATGAAGCCATAGCACCGCAGAAGCCTGTTCCGATAACCTCTCCCAGCCAGACAAGATATATATTGCCTGTTTTCTTATACAGAATGCCGCCGATAACAGGTCCGAAGACGGCTCCCGTAACTGCCTGTATGGTTCTTCCGCTTGCCATACGCATCAATCCGCATAAGAGTGCGCTGATAAAGCCGTAAAACGGTCCTATAAATACCGCCGCAAGCACATCTACGAAATGCTGAAACGGAGCCATGGCCGGGAAATATACGAAGGTATTTAATACGAAGGCAAGGCAGGCAAACATGCCTGTAAGTACAACCCTTCTGGTCGAGAAATGATTAGCCTTTGCGGCTGGATTAGAAATTGCTGACATTTGATTCTCCTTTATAAATTCGGAAACGGCAGTATACAGCGTCGCTTCCCATAGTAAATACCGAATTACCTGCCGGTTATCAGACAGATATCTACGGTCCGGAAGTTTCGGTCGAAGCTTACTGGCTTCCTCTCGCGCCGGAACACGGCTTCCCATCGCTGTATCAAAGCTTGCCTCGGCATACCGGCAGAATAAATCAGGAATAAATCCCCTGCAAAATCCGGCCTCTGCCATATGTGTCAAGCTTTTATAAAAGGCTCAGGGCGCTCCCCCTCAGCCAGTCGCAGGACTTACCTGCGATGCCGTATCCTCCTTTCTTAAAGAAAATCGAAGTGCGTCATCAGGCGGCACTTTTGACTGTCATTATAATGCGCGCTCGGCAAAAGCACAAGGAATAACGCAAAAGCTCAAAATCCTCCTGCAGGCAAGCCTGCAATCAGCTTTTGAAGCTTTTGACCCTGGTGCTGCAAGATGAAGCTATGGGCAAATGGCTTTGCCCATGACTGATACCAGATTGCTCCGGATTTTGAAGCTTTTGACCTTGGTATCATATCATGCTATAATTTGGAAAGTTTTTTTCACAAAGGGGTGTATTTTTATGAATAATTCTCGTGAATCCTTCGGTTCCCGAATCGGGTTCCTTTTAGTCAGTGCAGGCTGTGCAATCGGAATCGGAAATGTATGGAAATTCCCGTATATTACAGGACTTAACGGCGGCGGCTGGTTCGTGCTGTTCTATCTCATTTTCCTGCTTATTATGGGCGTGCCGGTCCTTACCATGGAGCTGGCTGTAGGACGTGCCGGCAGGAAGTCTGCGGTGCTTGCCTATAAGGCACTTGAAAAGCCCGGCAGCAAATGGCACCTTCACGGCTGGATTGCAATATTCGGCTGCATAATGCTGATGATGTACTACACCACCGTATCCGG
>CAVALT010000255.1:0-3046 GCA_963589455.1 Clostridiales bacterium | reverse complement strand
CTCTATGGTCAGTGCACCGGCCTCAACAGCATCGATCATCCTCTGATCCTCGCTGACCGGGATAAATGCACCTGAGAGTCCTCCTACATATGAGGAAGCCATAACACCGCCCTTCTTAACCTGATCATTAAGGATTGCAAGAGCTGCTGTGGTTCCCGGAGCACCTGTATGCTCAAGTCCCATCTCCTCAAGTATCTCAGCTACCGAATCCCCGATTGCCGGAGTCGGTGCCAGAGAGAGATCTACTATGCCAAACGGCACATTAAGTCTTGCTGCTGCCTCCTTGGCAACGAGCTGTCCAACTCTGGTTACCTTAAAGGCTGTCTTTTTGATGGTCTCGCAAAGAACCTCAAAGCTCTCGCCTCTTACCTTTGAGAGCGCGGTCTTGACAACACCAGGACCGCTGACTCCTACATTTATAACAGCATCTCCCTCTGTAACTCCGTGAAATGCTCCTGCCATGAACGGATTGTCATCAGGTGCATTGCAGAATACAACAAGCTTTGCACAGCCGATGGAATCCTTGTCTGCTGTAAGCTCTGCTGTCCTGCGGATAACATCTCCCATGAGTCTTACCGCATCCATGTCGATACCGGTCTTGGTTGAGCCTACATTTACAGAGGAGCATACATAATCAGTCTCAGCAAGTGCCTGAGGTATAGACTCAATAAGCAGCTTTTCTGCAGGTGTCATACCCTTGGTCACAAGAGCAGAATATCCGCCTAAAAAGTTGATTCCTATATCCTTTGCAGCTCTGTCAAGAGTCTTCGCTATGGTTACAAAATCCTCGGGAGTCCTGCAGGCACCGGCGCCGACAAGTGCTATAGGAGTTACAGAGACTCTCTTATTAACTATCGGAATACCGAAGTCCTTGGATATCTCCTCCCCCGTACTGACAAGATTTTTTCCGAGGCGGGTTATCTTATTGTAAATGTTGCTGTTAAGCTTCTCGAGATCTGAATCGACACAATCCAGAAGGCTTATGCCGAGTGTGATGGTTCTGACATCCAGCAGATCCTGCTCTATCATATTGTTGGTCTCAAGGACCTCATTAAGATTAATCATATAAGCTTCCTTTTATAGTTTGATGTATGCGTTTTTTTATCGCTGCCAGGCTCAGATGCGGTGCATCTTTGTAAATATCTCTTCCTTCTGTGCAAGAATGCGAACGCCTATCTCATCTCCGAGTCCCTTAAGTTCATCAGCTACTGCGCCGAATTCCTTATCACATTTTGTAATATCAGCAATAAGCATCATATTAAAGAAGCCTCCGACAATAGTCTGAGAAATATCAAGTATGTTAATGCTGTTGTCAGACAGATAGCTGCATACCTTTGCAATTATTCCGATTGTGTCCTTGCCTACTACCGTAATGATAACCTTATCCATAGCTTCCTCCAGAATCAAATGAAAAAAATTTCTCATAAATATACCACTTTTACGGCAACAAAAAAAGCCCATACACTGATATTAACCAGATGTATGAGCTTCTATGCATCAGTCATTCCTTATGGAAACGCTAATCAAAGCGTTTCCCTCACCGGATTTGTGCTGCGAAGCAGCTAATCCAAAAGCAAATCCGTGCGATCTGCCTGAGGCTGCTAAGGATTTGCTGATTTAATCAGCATTTTCCTAATCAGACCTTCCTTAGTCTACTTTAACAGTCCAGCCGTACTTATCCGGAATCTTGCCCCACTGGATAGCAGTAAGTGTATCATAGAGCATCTGTGTGGTCTCACCGATCTTGCCGCCGTTGATTACATAATCAACGCCCTCAATCTGAAGCTCGCCTACAGGTGATACAACTGCTGCTGTACCTGTTCCCCAGGCCTCCTCAAGAGTGCCGGCCTTGCAGGCCTCGGTAACCTCGTCAACGCTGATCTTGCGCTCTTCAACCTCATAGCCCTTATCGCGGAGCACCTCAAGCATGCTCTTTCTTGTAATTCCCGGAAGAACGGTCTTCTCGGCGATGCTCGGAGTAACAACCTTGCCGTTGATCTTGAACATGATGTTCATGGCACCAACCTCTTCGATGTACTTCTGCTCAACACCGTCAAGCCAGAGTACCTGATTGAAGCCCTTCTTCTCTGCCTCTACAGTAGCTCTCTGAGCTGCTGCATAGTTTCCGCCGCACTTGGTATAGCCTGTGCCGCCTCGTACCGCACGAACATCATGAGTCTCTATCATAATGTTGACCGGATTGATGCCATTTGCATAATATGCACCTGACGGAGCAACTATTATAACGAACTGTGCTGAATGCAGGGTGTGAAGGCCTACGCTCGGATCTGTACCGAAGAGGAACGGTCTGATATAGAGTGAGCATCCGTCACGGTGCGGGCACCAGTCCTTATCTACTGAGATAAGTGTCTTAACTGCCTGTACAAAATCATCAACCGGTACCGGTGGAAGTCCTATACGCTCTGCAGAATTATACATACGCTTTGCATTTTCATCCGGTCTGAAGAGCTGTACTGTTCCGTCAGCTGTACGATATGCCTTAAGTCCCTCGAATACCTCGAGAGCATAATGGAATACAGTTGAAGCCGGATGAAGTGTAAGATCTCCGAACGGAACTATTCTGGCATCATGCCAGCCTTCCTTATCATTCCAGTCATAGATGAACATGTGGTCGGTAAATACCTTGCCGAAACCAAGCTTTGATTCATCCTGCGGCTTCTGACCCGGATTAGGGTTCTTTGTGATTTTGATGTCCATTTTCGTTCCTCCTCATCAAAGAAAAAACCTCGTCTGGGAAACGAGGTTTAAAAATCATAAAAATTCAGCACTTATCATCGTTTCCGCATATTATAAATTAAAGGTCTCAATCACGATACCCTTCACGACGATAATAATGTTGTCAGCAAAAGTACTGCGCATTTGCTTAAAACTCCCTGTGCCTTTACCTTGGCGGAAAATGCCGCCGCGCTTTCCTAAAAGAAAAAACTTGTCTTTTATTATATATTCAGGTTATTGATTGTCAAGTAAAAAGAATGGTTTTTTATGCTATCTGTTTAGCACCTGCCGTATTTCAATGTGAATTGCC
>CAVALT010000254.1:0-3055 GCA_963589455.1 Clostridiales bacterium | reverse complement strand
CGTATGCCGGGCTCCTCGGAAAATGTTGCCTGCACCAACTATGTTATCAATACCTCGGTTGCAGAGAGCCTTAAGCAGTTTGCTGACAGACTTGAGCCTTATGCCGGCAAGGCTGAGCTTGAGGATGAGATCAGAAAGCTCATAAAGGAGGAGCTCACGGCACATGAGCGTATACTCTTCGAGGGCAACGGCTACAGCAAAGAATGGGTAAAGGAGGCTAAACGCCGCGGTCTTGCCATATTCAGATCAACGCCTGAGGCCTTCGCTCACTATGAGGACGAGGCTAATATCAGGCTGCTTACCTCTCACGGCATACTTACCAGGGAAGAGGTTAAGGCAAGATGCAATATCGGCGTAAGCAAATACACCAATATCATCAATATTGAGGCACGCACGATGCTGCTTATGGCGGAGAAGGATATCATCCCGGCCGCCATTAAATACGGCAGCGAGCTGGCCTACGGCATAGAGTCCAAGCAGGCACTCGGCGTAAATACCGATTATGAGCAGAAGCTTGTTAATGATATCAATGAGCATGTAAATGCCTTGAGCCTTAACAGTGAGGCTCTTAAGGAGACTCTTGAGGCTCAGCCGAAGGAGCCGATGAAGGCCGGCTTAAACGCATACAAGAAGATAGTTCCGGCAATGGAGGAGGAGAGACGTCTGGTAGATGAGCTTGAGCTCCTTGTGGATAAAAAGAGCTGGCCATATCCGGATTACACAGATCTTCTTTACTACGTGTGATAGCGACAGCTTTTGGTGCTGATGCCGGAATACGAGGAAAATAATTTATGTCTAAACAGATCTGGAAGCCCGGAAATATGGTATATCCGGTGCCTGCTATAATGGTCAGCGTCGGAAATAAAGCCGGACAGACTAATATATTTACCGCGGCATGGACGGGGAATGTATGCACAAATCCGCCTATGGTATACATATCGGTAAGACCTGAGAGATACTCCTACGGCTTCATAGAGGAGACCGGAGAGTTTGTAATCAATCTTACAACTGAGAGTCTGACCAGGGCTGCAGATTACTGCGGAGTCCGCTCCGGACGTGAGCATGATAAGTGGAAGGACTGTGAACTGACTCAGGAGAAGGCGGCAAAGCTTGAGTATGCTCCGCTTATAGCTGAAAGTCCTGTCAATATCGAATGCAGGGTGAAGCAGTCGATAAAGCTGGGCAGCCATGTCATGTTTATAGCAGATGTGCTTGCGGTCAAGGCGGATGAAGCCTTCCTTGATGAAAAGGGCAGCTTCAGACTGGACAAGGCCAGGCTTATAACATATTCTCACGGCGATTACATGAGCCTTAAGGAAAAGATAGGAAGCTTCGGGTACTCTGTAAGAAAGAAGAAAAGAAAGCGCTGAATGTTAATGGCAATGCTGATTTAATCAGCATTGCCATTAATTGTCTCCGACTGTCTCTGGTTGTCTCTGGTTGTCTCCGGTGTTCCGGCGGATTGCAATCGCGTGGATTTAATTACGGATTTGCGCTTTGCTTTTAAATTTGCCGCTGCCGCCTGCTTTGCAGCGCAAATCCGGTGTGGCAAACACTTTAATCAGCATTTCCCAGGTCGGCATTTCCCTAATCCTGATTGAACTTCTCCCAGGTCACGTCGCCTACAGTATAGCAGAACTCGACCTGCGGGTCCTCTATGTTAAGAGACTGCATGGTATAATCAGTTCCCTTTGTGATCCTTAGGAGTCCGCGCATATATTTAAAGCAGGCATCCTCGCCCTCATCGCGGATGAGCTTAAGACATTTCTCGAGCACGGCTCTTGTGTGCTCATTCATAACTATATACTGCCTGTGCATTGCATAATGATTCCATGGGGATGAAAGCTTATAGTTTGGCCCCTGATAGGTTATGCAGGCTGCGCGTCTGTCACATACCATCTCCACAACATAACGCATAGGCATCTTGTTGCCGTATACAGTCTTCTGCTGATGAAAGGCAAAATCTATCCAGTATTCAAAATGGTGCTTATTGCGGCCCTTGTGGTGAAGCCACGAGGTCGAGCAGCCCTCATGCGTGCTTCGCTCTACCGCATTCGGAGATTTGTGGCCGTCAAAATATTTTATGCCTATACCGAATTCAGTCGGTGAAAATTTAGACAGATCATGCATTATTCCCTGCAAATAAAGTCCGCATTTAAAACAGCCCTGTGCAACATAATACTTATGTGTGCAGACTGTCTTAAGGTGTCCGAAAAATCTCTGTAAAGGTGTCATTGTCTGAAATGCATAATCTGCCATGGTTTGCTCCTTATGCAATTGATAATATCACAGACCGCAGGTTCATGCTATAATAAGACGTTATGACAGACAGAATAGATTCAATGAAATACAGTGAGCTTAAGGCTGAGGATCTGGGCAGACTTTCGGGCTATTACGGCCTGAGAAAGCAGAAAAGCTGCGACGGTTCTCCGCTTGTGAGCTATCTATACAAATATTATTATGACGTGCGTTACTGTGAGCTTGAACGCGGGCTGCTTGTGAGCTATCACGGTGAGGACGGCTCGGTCTACGGCTTTCTTCCGCTGTGCAGAGAGGAGGATATGGCCCGGTACTTCAGCCTTCAGGAGGAGTATTTTAATAAGGTGCTCGGCATACCTCTTGTTATAAGCTCGGCAGATGAGGAGGGCGTAAATGTACTGAAGGCTGCAGGAGCTCTGGATAATTATGAGGTCCTGCGGGAGGATGACTTAAGCGACTATATTTATATGGGTGACGCATTAAGGACTCTTGCAGGCCGAAAATATTCAAAAAAGCGCAATCATATCAATAAATTTCTTGCGCAGTATGACGGCCGTTGGGAGTACCGCAGCCTGTCATATGCCGACCATGAAGAGATCGAAGCCTTTCTTAATTGCTGGATGAAAAGGAAGAAGCTGCAGGATCAGGGTACAGGAGTGAACGAATCCGGCGAGAGCTTTGATCCGGCAGAGGAGCTTGACGGCGAATACCGCGGCATAAAGGCTCTCATAAATGAAGCAGCAGTCTATGATTATATGAAGATTGGAGGAATATACATAGACGGCGCACTCAAGGC
>CAVALT010000253.1:0-3078 GCA_963589455.1 Clostridiales bacterium | reverse complement strand
CATAGGCTCACCTCTGAGACTGAAGGGGAATTCCTCATTCAGTATAAAGAGATCAGCGCTTCGCATAGCCTTAAGCATATCATCGTCGGCAATGGCGGATATGCCTGACTGATTGTAGGCATTGAGGTATGCATCGGAAAACATGACATCTCCGGCAAAGGCCAGTGTTGCGGTTTTACTGTCCGGCTCCGATTCTTTTATATCCTCAGACATCAGTGCATCATCGGAGCTTGATGCAGCAGCAACTTCATCATTTTCAGTCTGTGAATTAAGAGATTCATCAGAAGTATTCAGATCACCGGAAACAGCAGCATTTACCGTGCCTTCCTCAGCTCGGTCAGCTGACTGTGCATCTTCATTCAGTTCTTCATCCTTATTATCCTGAAGAACTGTCCAATGCGGCAGCATGCTTTCAACAAAGGCCGGATGCCCAGTCAGAGTGAATGCTGACAGCAGTACAACCAAAACCAGCAGAGCAATGCTGATAATTATAAAAAAGTACTTTAGTATATTTGGCATAATATTTATCCTTAATGTTTTTGCGGGCAGGCTTTTTAATCCGTTCGTCCTTTGCTGATAATGGCAGCTTACTTATGCCTGACTACGACATCATCATTATAAAGCAAGAGCATTTTCGCTGTAAATTATTATTGGAATGCGTTATACTATTTTAATCATTGCATTAAATATTCAGCACCAGCTCGAATTCGCTCCGCAAATCCCTGATTTGGCTGGCCGGAGATACTTCAGGTATTGCCTGCAGGCAGTCAGTTCACACCGAAATAGGGCTGGTGCTAAACAGATAAAATATGAAGATAAATGAACCCGTTGAGGCAGGTTGAGTTTGGACAGGCTTTGATATATGAGAGAACAGTTAAGCAGGCTTCGCAGCAAAATGAAGGAACTGGGAATCGATGTTTACATCATTTCCGATAAGGATGAGCATCTGAGTGAATATACAGATGCTCATTTTTGTGCACTTAAGGAGTTTTCAGGCTTTACAGGCGGAGACGGAACGCTTGCAGTCAGCATGAGCAAAGCCGCACTCTGGACTGACGGCAGGTATTTCACACAGGCAGAGACAGAGCTTAAGGACCAGGATATAGAGCTTATGAGGCTTGGAGTAGCAGGAACTACGCCTCTCTTTAGCTGGATCAGGGAGGAGCTTCCGGAGGGAGGAAGGCTTGGCTTTGACGGCAAATGCGTATCCTATTCAGAGGGGCAGTCATATCTGAGGGCACTTTCAAAGGGCATGAGCTCAGTGACCGATACGGATGTATGCGGTCTGGTCTGGGATGACAGACCAGAGGAGACTGTAACAGAGTGCTGGCTGCTGGATGAGTGTTATTGCGGTCAGTCAGCAGAGCTTAAACTTGATAGGCTGAGAGAGACAATCCGAAGAACAGGTGCAAAATCACACGTGATGGCATCCCTTGACGACATAGCATGGACGCTTAATTTAAGGGCAGATGACATTGAATGCAATCCGGTATTTACGGCATACATGATAATTACGGAGGACCGGACTGTGCTGTATTCTGATGAGAGACATTTTAATGACAACATCAGAAAGTATCTGTCATGTATAGGGGTAGAGCTTAGTGGAAATGACGACATTTTCAGTGATATAAGCGAGCTTCCGGATCCGGTGCTGATAGACAGGAAGCGCTGCAGCTATGAGCTGTGCAATTCAATCAGAGCCGGATCGCACATTATTGACCGCATGAATCCGGCAATGAGCCTTAAATGCTGCAAGAATGACATAGAACGCAAAAATATACGCATAGCCCAGCACAAGGACAGTCTGGCTGTTGCCAGATACATGTACTGGTTTAAAAATGTTGTCAATAAGGCAGCGGCGGAGGGAGAGTCAGAGCTTTATACCGAATGGAGCTGCGCAGAGAAGCTGCATGAGCTGAGAGCTGCCGACAGGCATTTTCTTGATGAGAGCTTTCACACCATATCGGCTTACGGGGCAAATGCGGCAATGGCACATTATATGCCGTCGAAGGAGCATGTTGTGCCGATAGAGCCTCAGGGACTGTATCTGGTTGACTCCGGCGGACAGTATTATGAGGGCACTACAGATGTGACAAGAACCTGGAGCTGCGGACCGATAAGTGAAGCAGAGCGTACTGCAGTTACACTCTCTGTTGCAGCAAACCTAAGGCTTGCAGATGCAAGGTTCCTTGAGGGCTGCTCCGGGCTTGTGCTGGATTATGCCGCAAGAGAGCCGTTCTGGAGAAGAGGCATGAACTTTAATCACGGAACCGGACATGGCGTGGGCCATGTGCTGAATGTCCATGAGGGTCCTGTTGGCATAAGGTATAAGGCATCAACTTTAGAAGGCGCCTATCCTATGCTTGACGGCATGTATGTGTCAGACGAGCCAGGCTATTATGAGGCCGGACAATACGGAGTCCGCATTGAAAACATGCTTTTGGTCCGCAGAGATTACAGCAATGAATACGGCAGCTTCTGCAGCTTTGAGACCTGTACCTTCGTACCGTTTGACAGAGACTGCATAGATGCCTCACTGATGACTGCAGAGGATCTGAGCTTATATAATGCATATCAGCAGAGGGTCTACGATGAGCTTGAGGCCGATCTTACCGAGGCTGAGAGAGCATGGCTTAAGGAAATCTGTGCACCCATCGGGCAGGATTAACGTTAGTTTAGATGCCTTATACGGATATGAGGGAGATCAGATAGAGGATGGCAGGAATATAAAGCAAAACAGCATTATTGATTATTGCAGGCTGTACGGAATGAGGCGGCATCCTTTGACAAATGCATCATTATGAATAATATAAGGACTCACAGAAGAAGAAAAAGAAGAGAAATCGATGAGAGGCTTATTGCCGCTGCAGTGGCAGCCTTCATATTTGCTGCGGGCATATTTGCAGGTATAGGCGGCAAGGCCCTTATCGCAAGGCTGGGAAATGCAGAGGAAGAACGCATCAAGGCAGCCGAGGTTACAAGCGAGCAGGAGAGGCTTGACGGCATCAAGCAGTCGTTTGAGAATGGAAACACCGTGCTTAAGACACTCAGGACATATTATCCAGATGAGCTTGTAAT
>CAVALT010000252.1:0-3101 GCA_963589455.1 Clostridiales bacterium | reverse complement strand
CATCATCGGTCTCGGCGTTATGATGGGACAGATCTTCGAGGCCAGCGGCGCAGCCAAAACTATGGCGCACACCTTCATTAAGATATTCGGAAAGGGAAGAGAGGAGATTGCCCTTGCATTTACAGGCTTCCTTGTATCTATTCCGGTATTCTGTGATTCCGGCTTCGTCGTACTGAGCCCGATTGCCAAGTCTCTGTCAAGAGCAACCAAGAAGTCCTTCATAGGTCTTGGTGTTGCACTTGCTTCCGGACTTGTAATCACACACAGCATGGTTCCGCCAACACCGGGTCCGCTTGGTGTCTGCGGTATCTTCGGAATTGATGTCGGAGCATTCCTTATGTTCACACTCGTGCTTGCTATTCCTATGGCAATATGCTGCATCATCTATTCAAAGATCCTTGCAAAGCAGTATTACCGTATTCCGGATGAGCACGGCAATGTCGTAGAGATGCCTTATCAGGAGCCTGACTACAGTGCTGACCTTAAGGCAGCTGATGAGGTGCTTCCGAGCCCGCTTGCATCCTTTGCACCGCTCTTTGTTCCGATTATACTCATTCTTCTTGATACTATTACAAGTGCTCTTGGACTTACAGGAACAGCTCGTACAGTAATCAGCTTTATCGGACAGCCGATAGTTGCACTTATCATCGGAACACTCCTTGCTATCTACATGCTTGCAAGCTCAACACCGAGAGACGAGGTTATTGCTACCATGGAGCAGGGTATGGCTTCAGCCGGAATCATCCTTCTTCTTACCGGAGGCGGCGGAGCACTCGGCAGAGTTATCGCTGATTCAGGACTTGGCAACTATCTTGCAAACGGACTTGCATCAGCAGGTATTCCGCTTGTTGTTCTTCCGCTCTTTATCTCAACCCTTATGCGTTTTGTACAGGGCTCAGGTACAGTAGCCATGACAACAGCAGCATCAATCTCAGCTCCGATTATCCTTGCATCCGGAACAACCAATCCGGTAGTTGCAGCAATCGCATGCTGCGTCGGATCACTCTTCTTCGGTTATTTCAATGACTCATACTTCTGGGTTGTTAACCGTACCATGGGTGTTACTGAGGCTAAGGATCAGATCCGTATATGGTCCTTCACATCAACTATTGCATGGGCAGTAGGTGTTGTAGAGGTTATCATACTTGGCCTTCTTATTCACTGATAAGCAGGCATTGCTCTTTGCAGTGAGAAACAAGCCTTGCTTTTTACAATGAGATAGATTCAGAATATTGATTTTGTTGCCGAAAAGGGGCACCGCTTAATTTAAAGGGCGGTGCCCCTTTTCCCGTTGTGCGCCCGGCAGTGGGAAGGATACAGCCGAAGGCAAGAGTGTCCGCTGTGAAGCGGAAGCTTGAGGCAATCAGATATCATAATTCCGGAAGCATACCGGAATCAGAAGCTTTTGCAACTTACATACAGATATTCAGGTACAACAGAAAAACTTGACAATTTAATAAAAAAATTTAATACTTGCAAAATGTGACTTTAGACGGGAGAGGATCTTTATCGAATGAATTTGACCGACATAATCAATACTATCAATGCAATTGTGTGGAACAACCTTCTTGCTGTTCTCTGTCTGCTGGCAGGACTTTTCTTCAGTATTATGCTTGGCTTTCCGCAGATAAGACATTTCAGAGAGATGGTCAGACTGCTTATGGACCAGGAATCAAAGGGAAAGCAGGGTATAAGCTCGTTCCAGGCCTTTGCAACAACTGTCGGCTCAAGAGTAGGAATGGGAAGCGTTGCCGGTGTGGCAACAGGCATATATTTCGGCGGACCCGGAGCAATATTCTGGATATGGGTGCTCGGAATTCTTGGCTCGGTTTCAGCATTTGCAGAATCAACACTTGCTCAGGCCTATAAGAACAAGGTAGGCAGCGAGTATGTAGGAGGTCCTGCTCTCTATATTGAAAAGGGGCTGAAATGCAGACCGTATGCGTATGCCTTTGCCTTCGCTTCAATATTAGGTCCGGGAATACTTATGCCGGGACTTCAGGTCAATTCTCTTGCAAGCACCTTCGGAAGTGCCTTTGGAGTAGGCAAAACTGCAATAGGAATTGCACTGGCACTGCTGATCGGAGCCGTTACCTTCGGCGGAGTAAAGAGAATAGGAAGCTTTGCCGAGAAGGCAACCCCGTTTATGTGCGGCATATACATGCTGATGGCAGTCGGCATTATGGCCATATACTGGAAGAACATACCATCTGTACTCTATGACATAGTAAGCTCAGCCTTCGGTGTCAATTCTGTTTTCGGAGGAATAGTGGGTTCAGCCATACTCTGGGGTGTGAAAAGAGGCGTATATTCGACCGAGGCCGGACAGGGCAACGGAGCCATACTTTCAGGTGCGGCAGAATGCACTCATCCCGTAAAGCAGGGCCTTATACAGGCCTTATCTGTATATATAGTTGCATTTATAGTGTGCACCTCAACTGCGGTGATACTCCTGCTCAGCAATTCATATAATGTAATAGGACCGGACGGCACGAGCTTTATCGTTGAGCATCTTCCGGGAAAGGAATACGGAGTAGTGTGGACGCAGAGCATACTTGAGTCAACCTACGGTACCTTTATAGGAGGAAAGATATTCTCGCTGATAATAGCTTTATTTATATTTACAAGCATAGTAGGATATTCATATCAGTCGGAAAGCAATGTTAACTACCTCTTCGGAGGAAGCAGGACTGCAATCAATATAATGAGAGTGATATTTATCATTGCAAGCTGCTCCGGAGTTGTAATAACCAGTGAAACCGTGTGGACCCTCGGAGACATAGGAGCGGGACTCATGGCATGGCTCAACATTATTGCGATTCTCCTGATGTCAAAGCAGGTCAGAGCCATGCTTAAGGACTATGAGAAGCAGAAGGGACTTGGACTTGATCCTGTATTTAAGCCTGAGGATTTCGGCATAGAGGATCTTACCGGAGCATGGAGGACGGATCGGGAGGCAGCGGACGTGATTACTCAGGCTGTTATACAGGAAATTCAGGAAAATGTTGATTAAGGAAAATGCCGATTAAGGAAATGCTGCTTAAATCAACATTTACCTAACAGGAAAAATCAGGCTGTCAGCAAATAGCAGGCAGCAAATA
>CAVALT010000251.1:0-3106 GCA_963589455.1 Clostridiales bacterium | reverse complement strand
CCGGCCACATCGAGGATTTGCGGAGCAAATTCGAGATAGGTGCTAAACAGTTACAATTTTTTTAACAAAACAGATGACAAATACGGATTAGTATTGTATACTTTAACGGTTTAAAGCGTTACCGATTAAAACGTGCAATCGTTAAAACGTTGAATATTGTGATATCCGGGCCAGAATATCTTTGCCGCGGTATCCATTTTTCTTATACGGGGTTTTCTATATATGGAACAGGTTCAGTTAAAATACGGCACCGGAACAGTGGAGTTTGCCATTGACGGTGCAAAATCAATTGAGTATCTGCACGAAAACAGCATGCGTGTCATTGAAGACATAAAGGCTGAATTCATTCACTGCGTTACAGACGGAGTCATCGGAAGCAGACCGCTAAAGGAGCTCATAGCACCTGACGATCCGGTTACAGTCGTAATAAGCGATATGACCAGATTCTGGATGAGACAGGATATAATACTTGAGCTGCTTGTCAGATATCTGCATGATGAGATGCAGATTCCGTACAGCAGCATTGAGGTGCTGGTTGCCCTCGGCACTCACAGAAAGAATACCGAGGCTGATTTCAGAAAGCTTGCAGGAGACTTTGTATATGAGCATGCGGCGGGCGTCAGGGATCATGACTGCGATGCGCCGGAGCTTGTCTATATCGGCACAACCTCCTATGGAACAAGGGTTAGCGTCAATCCGCTTGCTGTGGGACGCAAGGTCATCTGCATCGGCGGTACCGTGCACCACATCATGGCAGGCTACGGCGGAGGACGCAAGAGCATAGTTCCCGGCATTGCCTCAAGAGAGACCATACGCATGAACCACGAGCGTGCACTTGATCCCGCAAAGCCTATGACTGACCCTCGCGTAGCAAGCGGTCTCATAGCTGATAATCCTATTAACCGCGATATGCTCGAAGCCGGAGCCCTCGTGCATGTCACCTTTGGAATAAGCATCGTTGTTGATTCCGCATCACGCCACAGCGGATTGTTCTGCGGTGATTTTGACAAGGCCTGGAAGAAGAGCTGTGCATATGTTCAGCGCGGCTACGGACTGCCGATAGATCATCAGGCTGATATAGTGATTGCCAGCTGCGGAGGCTTCCCTAAGGATCTCAATTTCTATCAGTCGACAAAGAGCCTGTTCAACGCTTCAAGAGCTGTCAGGGAGAGCGGCACGCTTATTCTTCTTGCAAAATGCTCTGAGGGCAGCGGCTCAAAGGACTTCTTTGACTGGATAAAGCCGCTGTCTGAGGGCTGCCTGGATGAGTCTCTCAGGAAGGCATTTACCATAGGAGGATATATCTTCTATGCAGCCTGCGAATCGATCAGAAGATCAAAAACGCTGCTGCTCTCCGATATGGAGCCCGAGATAATAAAAGACATGGGCATAAGCTCATATAAGGATATCGGCAGCCTGCTTGAAAATGTGGACTTTAAGGACAAGGATGTCTACATCATGCCGTACGGCGGAAGCGTAATGCCGCAGCTTGAAAGCATCTACTCACGCATCTGCAGTGAGGCAGAGGATGAGGAGGAGAACTCATAATGAATATTCCGTTAATAATAGTAATGATGTATGTTGTACTGCTCTTTGGCATAAGCATCTATGTCTCACGCAGTCAGAAGAAGAACAGAGATACTGACAACTTTCTGCTGTTCAAGGGCAAAAGCAGCACGCTTGTGGTTGCTGCGAGCATAGCCGGTCTTGCCATCGGCGGAGCCTCTACCATCGGCATTGCGGAAAATGCATTTTCAGTAGGACTTTCAGCCGGCTGGTATGATGTTGCCTGGGCTATAGGTGCAGTTGTTTCCTCGTTTCTGGCAGTCAGATATCTGCGCAGAAGCGGTTATTCAACAATAAGCGGACTTGTAAGCAGCATCTACGGAACCCGAACCAGCTTTATCATGGTTATAGCCATGTGCATAATCCAGTCAGGCATAATTGCACTGCAGTATAAGGCCGGAGGTTCGATACTTGCATCCCTGCTTCCGGAGATATTTACGGTTAAGACAGGAACCTTCTTTTCCTTCCTGATATTCATGGCTGTTGCTGTTATCGGAGGAATGGGCAGTGTTTCGCTTACCAACGTGCTTAATCTCGTGCTGATCTATGTAGGAGTCATTCTCGCTGCAGTACTTGTTTTATTTAATCACGGCGGCCTTTCTGCCATAGAAACCCTTACCACCGTAACCGATCCGGATACGCCGTACCTCAGCCTTACAGCCGGCATGGGCTGGATGGGCATTCTGAGCTGGATAGTCGTCATGATGGGAAATGCAAACGGCGTTCAGGGTGCCATACAGATCGGTCTCACCGGCAAAACCGAGCGCTCCGCAACAGCAGGCTACCTTATAGGTGCTGCTCTTATGATACCTGTCGGCTTCATATGTGCGCTGCTAGGAGTTGCAAGCCGTGCTCTTATGCCTGACGCAGAGGCCTCCGTTGCCCTTCCGATGATACTTATGAGCGTCCCTCCTGTTCTCGGCGGAATTACGCTCTCAGGTCTCTGGGCTGCAGATATGGGCACCGGCTGTTCTATGATCATAGGACTTGCCACGACCGTTTCCAATGACATTATTCTAAAGCTTCCGGGAGTTAAGCTGGAGACACAGCAGCGCGTACTGCTCAACAAGCTGATAGTTGTCATCAGCAGCATAATAACCTACCTTATAGCTACCCAGATGGGTGCTATCCTCGGAGCTATGCAGAAGGCTCTTTCCATGGCTATAGGCACTGCCTTCATAGTTATAGGAGGCCTGCTCTTCCCGAACTTCACCGGCCGCAGAGCCGGCTTCTGGACCATACTTGCGTCCATCCTTTCCATCCTTGCATGGAATCTGCTCCCGCAGCTTAAGCCTGTATTCAATAATGTAGGCTTCTTCATGCTTGCAGTCTGCGGAGCTGTATTTATCATAAGCAGCCTTCTGGATCCTGAAAAGGTAAGCGGAACAAAGCTTGCCGGAATGTTCAAGAGAGCTGTTCAGTAAGCTGTTCTCTACAGATTTCTTCAGACAAACCAATGTTTTCTCCAAAAAATGAGCGTCTGCATATTTCCTGCAGACGCTCATTTTTACTGTTTACATTATTTGTATCTGTTCAGCAC
>CAVALT010000250.1:0-3137 GCA_963589455.1 Clostridiales bacterium | reverse complement strand
AGTATACCAAAATCACTGCCCAATGTGCAAGAAAAAAATAATAAGGGCCTTAATCGCAGCTATAGGTATGACACCTATAGTATCATACGGAGCAAAGACCTTTTACCCCAACATCATTGTATGAGTAAAACAAGCTTCCATGTAGCATAAAACCCGCCTGCAATGCAGACGGGTTCTGAAATTACATATGTAATTAATTCAAAAATATCAGCGCATGAGCTCCTTAACCTTGGCAGCCTTACCGATTCTGTCTCTAAGATAGTTAAGCTTAGCTCTTCTTACCTTACCGCGTCTGATAACCTCAATCTTTGCAACGAACGGGCTGTAAACAGGCCATGTCTTCTCAACGCCAACGCCGTTGGAAAGCTTTCTAACAGTAAAGGTCTCACGAACACCGTGACCCTGTCTCTGCATAACTGTACCCTCATAAACCTGGATACGCTCTCTGTTGCCCTCCTTGATGAGGTTGTGAACTCTTACTGTGTCACCAACGTTGAACTCGGCAACTTCCTTGCCCTCAAGCTGGGCACTCTCGATCTTCTCGATAATCTCCTGCATTGTACATTCCTCCTTAAAATCTTCTGATGTTCATACACATGAAAATGCCAGCGGACCACCATTTCTAAAGCCGTTATATATTACCATCTGAAGCACAGCAAAGTCAAGCAGAAATTTGTTTTATAGATACCATAGCCTTTTTGCCTAATACATCTCCAGCCGCAGATCGGATTACATGTTTAATCTGATTCAGAAGCATTCGCAACCGCCTATGAAAATGCTTTAATCAGCGTTTCCTTAAATCAGTGTTTCCCTATCAACTGCAAAAGAGCAGCCTGCCTAAGCCGACTGCTCCTCGTGCATTATGAATGAGTAATGAAAATGTTAAAGCGATTTAATCATTGCTTTCAAATTAGTAACCGAACTCCTGTGCCCAGTATACCTTGCCGTCCTTCTCATATGTAGAAACAGCACCTGTTGTAAATGTAGGATCAAGGATGTTCTCTCTGTGCTCCTCACAGTTCATCCATGCACTTACAACCTCACTGGAGGTATCGTAGTTCTCTGCAAGATTTTCTCCGTAGAGAAGATCTGCATCAGCTGTATACCAGTCTGATCCATCCGGTCTGGTGTGTGAGTAGTTTGAAGTAATCTCTTCTGCTCTAATCTCACCTGCTGCCGCAATATTCGAATCCCAGGTAAGCTGTGAAAGACCATGCTCTGCACGGATCTCATTAACCAGCTGGAATGCGCTTGTTCCCAAGCTGTCATCAGCAAATGCTGAAAATGAAAATAATAAACCTAAAACTAATGAAGCTGCTAAGGCTCTGATAACCTTCTTCATAAAAATAACCCCCTTAATCCAAATTCGGGAGTCAGCTTGAATCCAATAACTATCTATGGATTGGATTGCAACTGGCTGACATTTTACAGTCCCTGTAGTTTTGCGTCGCCGGTTTTCACCGGTTTTGCCAAAGTATCAAATTATAAACAAATAACCGACTTTGAAAGCTAAGCTCCCAAGCCGGTTATAATCCAATAAAAATATTCACACGAATAAATCTAAAATAAGATTGCAACTGGCTATCCCTTAGGGACCCTATAGCTTTGCGTCACCGGCTTACACCGGGTTTGCCAAACAGATCGATTATCTGCATGCAAATGAGACACTTTGAAGTATTTCATAACATCTCATTTACTGTAATAGTTTATAACATATTAAGCTTCTTCATGCAAGTGGTAAATTGTGTTTTTTCTGTTAAGAATAAAATCCAGACTTCTCTCTGTCTTCAAGAAGCTTCTTAAGAAACTTCTGCTCCTTCTTATCAAGCACGGCATTTTCAAGGAGATCCGGTCTCTTATTAAGAGTTCTTATAATAGACTGCTCCCTGCGCCACTTCTCGACATTTGCATGATGTCCTGATAATAATATCTCAGGAACCTTCATTCCATTATAGTCCTCAGGACGTGAATACTGGGGATATTCAAGAAGATTGTCATGAAAAGACTCAATCTCCGCACTGTCAGAGCCTCCAAGTACACCCGGTATCAGTCTGGAAATGCAGTCAATCATCATAACTGCCGGAAGCTCTCCTCCGGTCAGTATAAAGTCGCCTATTGAAACCTCTTCGACCTCCAGCAGCTCAAGAGCTCTCTCATCAATTCCCTCATAGTGGCCGCAGAGGAATATCAGTGATTCCTCCCGAGACAGTTCCTCGGCATATTTCTGATCAAAGGTTCGTCCCTGCGGAGACATGTATAGTACCCTTGGCTTATCATTACGGCTGACAGAGCCTGAGTGATAAGTGCTCCGTTCAGCAGCATCAGCAGCATATGCATCAATATCCGTATCAGCTAAGCTGCACTGATCAGGCTTGCCGATGCCGCATGAGTCATCAGTATCAGCTTCGCTGACGTCCCTATGCTTCTTTTTATCTGCTGCTATCATCCCACACACAGCCTTATAGCAGTCATGCACAGGCTGAACCTGCATAACCATGCCGGCTCCTCCGCCGTAGGGATAATCATCTGTCTTGCCGTGCTTTTCATTCGTATATGCTCTGATATCTACAGCCCTGACATCTATAATTCCCTTTGCAATAGCCCTCCCGGTAATACTGTGTGAAATGCTCTGCTCTATCATCTCCGGAAAAAGCGTCATTACATAGAAATTCATAATATCAAAGCTCCAAAAGACCGTCCAGGAGATGTACGGTCATAATATTTTCCTCAATATCAGTGTTCAGAATGCACTGCTTTATTGCCGGTATCAGGAGCTCTTTTCCTCCGTCACGCTCAACAACGTAGACATCATTGGCTCCTGTCTCCATCACATCTCTGACTGTTCCAAGCCTGAGACCATCCTCGGTAACTACATCCATGCCTATGATATCTGCAATATAATACTCTCCGTCCTGCAGCTCTGCTCCCTCTTCTCTGGGAATGTACAGCTCTGCTCCCTTAAGTGCCTCGACCTCATTAATATTATTATAAGCCTCAAACTTAAGTATGACCGTATCATTAAAATACTTGACTCCTGAGATTTTAAAGTCACCGAGAGTTTTTCCCTGCTGTATTAATTTTGCATGAGTTATCTCATTAAAACGCAAAGGAGAGTCTGTGGTCGGATAGACCTTAAC
>CAVALT010000249.1:0-3177 GCA_963589455.1 Clostridiales bacterium | reverse complement strand
GAGATAATTACTTCACTTGGTTATCATTTTATATAATTTGTACATTTTCATACATCTTAATCATTAGCCTCGTGGATTATCTCATGAACTATGACTTAAATTCTCGCGAAACCGGGCTCGTTTCATCCGAAATGTGCATGAAGAACCATATTTTTGGATAATGAGCTAAATTGTCATTTTTTCAATCACGCAGGTATGCTTTTTTTCTTCGATACCACAGATGAATCAGCAGGGCAAAAACGTCATCCACACAACGCTGATTAAATCAGCATTTCCTTAACAGCCTCCGGCGGATTGCACGGATTTGCAAGGGAATTTGCTGCTTTGCAGCATAAATCCGGCGCAGGGAAACGCTTTAATCAGCATTTTCCTAAACAATTACATAAACTGTCCAATCACGACCCTGTCCTTATCATTAAGGTCCTTAAGTACTTCTATATCACTGTACCCGTTTTCTCGCAGCAGACTGCTTACTGCCTCCGCCTGGTCATATCCAATCTCGAGATAGAGTCTGCCGCCTGCATTAAGCCTTGCTCCTGCCTGTTCTGCTATGATTCGATAAAACTCAAGTCCGTCATTTCCGCCGTCAAGCGCTGCCATCGGATCATAATCCTTGACCTCAGGCTGAAGCTCAGCAATATCACTGCTCGGTATATAAGGTGGGTTGGAGACAATAACATCATATGTCTCATCTATCGCTGCAAACATATCGCTGTGTATAAAATGTATATCAGCATCATTCTGACGTGCATTATCACGAGCCACCTCAAGGGCTGCCTCAGAATAATCTGAAGCAGCGACATAGCTGAAGCCCCCAAGCCTCTTAAGGGAAATGGCTATGCAGCCCGAGCCGGTGCATAGATCCAATACTCTTAGTTTATCGGATGTTTGTACGCAGTGATTTTCTTCATTGCCTGTACCATCAATGTTCCCGAAATCATCCGCCTTGTCGTTTTTTGCTGTTGCATGCTCATCTGAGGTGCTGCTTTCTTCAGCTGTATGGCAATATTTTCCCGCACCATTTCCGCAGTCGCTATGTTCTCTCTCAAGCACAGTCTCGACCAGCAGCTCCGTATCCTGACGCGGTATCAGCACATCCCTGTTAACTCTGAATTCAAGCCCCATAAATGAAGCCGTACCCAATATATGCTGCAGGGGGACGTGCTTCGCTCTCTCTGTGATAAATTCATCGTAATTAATCCTTGCTCCGCAGTCGCCGGGACAGTATGTTATGTTCTGAGGCTCCTGACCTCCCGCAGCTCCGGCACAAAGAGCTCTGCCCATATCTGCAAGCAGCTCAGCAGACGTTTTACCATAAGCCTTCATAAGAAGCTGCCTCGCGTCATATGCAGCATTCTCTATCCCGGCCTTATTAAGCTTATTCGTGCCCTCCCTGAGCAAATCTCTTACTGTCATGGCTTAAGTCCGTATTTCATAAAATCAAATGTACGTTGTCTTCATTAGGGAAATGCTTTAATCAGCGTTTCCTTATATATCCTGACCTATTGTACTTGACTTCCGAATAAATATCCATTGGAAAATGAAATAAACAGGAATGCTGCCGAAATCGCCGGCAACCAAACCCACCTTGCATTATATCCGACAGAGACGACGGAAAAAACTCATATGACCTTTGCCAATATTATAGCTATGAGCTGCCGTCCTTTTCTTGTGATGTGATTTGCTGCGGATGAGAGCTCTACAAAACAATCGAGTTTCAAACTACTTGACATATGTCAAGTAGTTTGTGTTATAAACTCATCTTTGACAGTCAACGAGCACAGAAACCTTATTTTAATGGCGCTTACGCATGTTTTAGATGAAATTGACGCATTTATGCTGTGCCCGTCACTTGAAGAAGCTCTCCACTCCGTCCGGCACAGACATATAGAGGCAGAACCGCAAAGGAACGTTCATGAAAACTTTATTTGATTCTGCGTATTCTCTCACTTATAATGAAGATAAGCGGAGAATCATTGTACATTATTAAGCTTGCTATGCACCATGCAAGGGAAGGATGCCAACTTGAATACGGAGATTACAAATGCAATAAATGCGGCCGGAGACAAGGCACAGTATGATGCCCGCGTAAAGAGATTGCTGGCCCAGAAAACGATATTGGCACATATTTTGATAAAGACGGTGGATGAATTCAAGGGAATGAGACCGGAGGATGTGGTGCCGTATATCGAAGGCGAGCCGAAGGTTGGCATTGTACCGGTGGAACCGGGGCTGACCAATGCAGAGACAACGGATGAGCAAGGCCAGAGGATTATCGGCCTTAATACCGAAAATGCAGAAATCAACGAAGGACTGATCCGGTTCGATATTATCTTCTATGTCCGCATGAAGAACGGTCTGTCTCAGATTATTGTGAACATTGAATGTCAGAAGGATGAGCCGTCCGAATATAAAATACTGAATCGGGCAATCTTTTATGTGAGCAGGCTTGTCTCGTCACAGAAGGAACGGGACTTTGTAAATACGAATTACGATGACATCAAGCAGGTATTCAGCATCTGGATTTGTATGAATATGGACTACAACAGCTTAAGCCACATTCACCTTGCGAAGGATGAGATGTTAAGGCCTTATGACTGGAAAGGAAATTTGGATTTACTGAACATCGTCATGGTAGGAATCACAAACGGCATCCCGGAGCATGATGAAAATTACGAGATGCATCGCCTGCTGGGAGCACTGCTTTCCAGTGAGCTAAAGGAGCAGGAGAAGCTGGATATCCTGGAACATGAGTATAATATCCCGATTAACAATGAGTTCAGAGAGGATGTGAGAATTATGTGTAATCTGAGTACAGGAATTGAAGAAAAAACCACAGAAAAGATTATTTTGAACATGTATGAAAGCAAGTTCTCGTTAGAGCAGATCTCAATGGCAACCAAAAAGAGCAAAAGCGAGATTGAGAAAATCATTAAGGACAATGAGCTTGTTATGGCATAGGTAACAAGCAGGCATTACAAACAGGAGGCGATCAACCATAACAAGTTGGTCGCTTTCGTTTTGTCCGCTTAACAGAAAAGCTGTTACATACCATGACGAGGAGGGTGGTATGTGGCAGCTTTTTTGTTTGCCGGAGTTTCAGAGGGTGCAGCCCTCTGAGCCGAGGTGCAGGAACGGCAGTGTCCTGCGCTGGGTACAGGGAGAAGTTCCCTGTGC
>CAVALT010000248.1:0-3189 GCA_963589455.1 Clostridiales bacterium | reverse complement strand
GCAGTCATGTGCGATATCACAAAGCTCTCTTGTGGCTGCGACATTGTCATCAAAGGAAAGACGGCTTCCGTCATACATGACAGAGCCAAAGCCAAGGTCTATGGCCTTCATCACGGTGAGCTTGTCACTGCAGTGATCCAGATGCAGACATACCGGCACTGATACCTGATCCGCAAGGCTTTTAGTGATGGCGACTGCGGTTTTGAGTGACATGTTTTCGAGGTATTTGGCCCCGAATGAAGCTATAACCGGAGTGCCGGCTTCCTCAGCGGCTTCAATTATGCCAAGCAGAGTTTCATGGTTATACCAGTTGAAGGAGCCTACAGCGCGGTGAGCCGCATAGGCCTCCTTAAGCATATTGCTGAAATTAACGTACATGTGTTGTATTTCCTTAGTTACTTAATATGAGGATTGGGTCAAAAGTATTTTGACCCAAACTGATACCAGATTGCTTCGCACTGCGTGCTTCAGCAATCTTCAAAAACATTCATAAAACGTAGTAACTGTTTAGCACCTATCTCGAATTTGGTACGCAAATTCGAGATGTAGCTGGCCAGAGGCCCTTCGGGCCTTGGCTGTCTTCCGCATTTCAGCGTGAATTCACCTGCAGGCAGGTAATACGTGCTGAAATGCGGAAGGTGCTAAACAGTTACAAATCGCGCATTTTTCTTCAAAAAATGGCTTCTTTATTCCGCAGCCTTCTCCCCGATGAGCTTTGCGGCAACCTCCTTTAAGGTTTCGGCCTCGCCGACATTTCCCGGGAAGATTACGTAAGGAATGCCTGGCCATTTGCTGCGGTCGCCTGTCTGCCATACTGGGATGCCAGGAGCAATCTGACCGAGCACATAGGCCCTCATAACACCAAGAGCCTTAACTCCGACATCACTTGAGGTGATGCCGCCCTTGGCTACTACAAAGGCAGGCTTAATCTTAAGCTTTCCGACGAGATCCTGTACAGCATCTGATATCTTAACCGAGAGTCTGAGCTCATCCTCCTTGTTGCCTGTATCGGCAGTGATAAGTGCACGGGTTGTAAAGCAGCAGACGGTTTTGCCCTCAGCTATGTATTTCTCCTCAAGAGCCAGACAGCGCTCGAATTCAGCCATGAAGGCTGCATCATCCTTAACCAGTGTGGCATTCAGCTCAATAAATTCAATATTCTTAAGCTCCTTAAGGTGCTCAACCTGCTCGGTGGTCTTGGCTGTATGGGAGCCGACAACAATCACGCCTCCGTTTTCGGAGTGATCCTTAATCATCTGCTCTCTGGCAAGGAAGGGCTGAAGCTTAATGGCAGCAAATACCTTAACGAAGGCTGCAGCGGAGCGGAACATAAATACCTTGCCCCTTGCCATGGCACGGTAGAGCGCTACGCAGAAGACCTTTACATCTTTTCTGGAGATCGCATTTACAATAACCTTGTTGTAGTCCGTAACCTCCATAAGCTGGGCCTCGATCTTGTCGATATTCATATCGTGAATATCCTCGAGTGCGATGCAGGTGCAGTCGGAGGCCTTAAAGCGTCCATGGGTCTTCTCCTCTACATAGCCCGGGAGAGTCTCCGCAGTATAGCCGAAGGTCTTGTCCTTCGCAAACTCAGTTTCATTTGCAGAAACAAGCTCCTCGCCGTAGCGGACATAGTGAATGTTGTCGATGGTCATGCGGCCGCCCTCCTTGAAGAACGGGCAGATGACCTCGCCGTCGACCTTTTTGCCGTGACGCTCCTCATAGCGCTCGCGCAGGATCTCAGTCTCAAGCGGCCAGTGTCCTCTCAGCGTGCTGTCGCCTCTGCTGATGAGAATGTATTCGATGCCGGTCTCACGGGAAACCTCATCTATAACATCGAATATCTCATTGTGAGCCCTGGTTGTTTCCTCTTCGGTAAAGGCTCTTGAATTGGTGAGGATGAAGAAAATGTGCTTTTCTTCGGCGAAGCCGCGCTGGATGCTCTCCTTATCCCAGTGGGTATAGACAGCCACATCATGCACAGTCTGCACACCGGTAGGATCATCATCAAGCACTATGATCTTCTTAGGGTTGCGGGCTATCTCCTTTGCAAGGAGTCCGTTGATATACTCCTCATCGATAGCCTTGTACTGCTCAACTACATTTGCTCTCAGACGCATATGCAATTACCTCGTTAAAATAAAAACAATAAAAATGCCGGAGCATCCGTCTGCTTAATCTGATAAAAGCCCGAATGTCCGGCATGTGCAACCATAATAATATTAATGTAACTGTTTAGCGCCTATCTCGAATTTGCTCCGCAAATCCTCGATGTGGCTGGCCAGAGGCCCTCCGGGCCTTGGCCGCCTTCAGTATTTCAGTATGGATTTGCCTGCAAGCAGTCAATTCATACTGAAATACTGAAGGTGCTGAACAGATACATATAAAATTACTTACGCTGTACCTCTACATCGGCAAGTGACTCGAAGTAGGTAACGTAGCTTGACTGGTCGTCCATAAGATGACCGTGAACCTTAAGTGCCTGAAGAATCTCATAGAGCTGTGCTGTATAAGGAACAGGGCAGTCGATCTGATGAGCTGTCTTAAGAACATTGGTGATGTCCTTGTGGTTAACCTTAACTGTGCCTCCCGGTACGAAATTGCGGTCTACCATCATCGGAAGCTTGGCATCAAGCACGCAGCTTCCTGCAAGACCGCCTCTGATTGCCTCATATACCTTAACAGGATCAACACCTGTCTTGGCACAGAAGGTAAATGCCTCACCGACAATAGCGATATTGTTGTTGACAATGATCTGATTAACAAGCTTGGCTGTTGAGCCTGCGCCTGAATCGCCAACTAAAAGCACTGAGCTTGAAAATGCATCAAGCACCGGCTTAGCTATATCAAAGGCCTCCTTGTCTCCGCCTACCATGGTAGCAAGAGTACCGTCGATAGCCTTAGGCTCTCCGCCGGATACAGGAGCATCAAGGAAATGAAGACCGTGCTCCTTTGCAAGCTTATAGCAGTCCTGTGACTCGATAGGAGTAACAGAGCTTAAGTCAATAAGGACGGTTCCAGGCTTAGCCGTTGAAGCGACACCGTTCTCTCCGAACATAACATCCTTGGAGATAGCACCTGTAGGCACCATAACCATAACAACGTCGCACTCGGCACCAAGCTCTGCATAGCTGCCTGCGTGTGCTCCAAGTCCCACAAACTCCTTGACTATCTTCTCATCAAGAG
>CAVALT010000247.1:963-3191 GCA_963589455.1 Clostridiales bacterium | reverse complement strand
GAAGCAAATTCGAGATGGATGCTAAACAGTCACCTGATTAAAACATTCCATACGCCAGATCTGCATTATGAAGCAACCGCATTCCCTTATACCCAGCCGCTGTACGGACGCTGGGCAACTCCTGATTTAAGCCACCTGATAAGCGTAATAAAATCAAATACGGGAAGCTGAGTCACCCTCTGTATCTCAGCTGCATAAGGCGGCATATCACTACACTCTAGCAGTATAGCTCCGAGATCATCATTTTCAGCAACAAGCTCCTTTGCAAGCCCCAGTATCTCCTGCTGAGCAATGGTATTGTCAAAGTATCCTCGCATATTAACAACCGTTGCAAATTCCTCGGTCTGCAGAGCATCCTTTATCACAAGATTGCTCATATCCGTAACTCCGCAGCTTCGCAGCAGCCCTTCAGTAAGTGAGCCCTTATTGGCTGTCAGTATGCCGATCTTCTGTCCAGGTCTGATAAGTCCCTGTATAAAAGGAATCTGAACAAGACTCGAGAGGCCAACCGGAACATCAACCGCCTCCCTTACCTGCTGCTGGAAATTTCCAAAGAAGCCGCAGGCACCGCTTATAGCTCTGCATCCGTCGTCCTCAACCAGGGATCTGACAGTTCTGATCAGGTCATCGACAATAGTCGGATCATTATTAAAAAGTCTGTCATTCGTCAGATTCGGCACTGCCTTCATACGCACCGGAAAATCATAGGTGCACGCATTGACTACATTTCCCGGAAGCAGCGGATAATTAATATTTTCAATATAAACGACACCTACAGGATAGCCTGCAACCTGCTGGTTCTGTATGCCCTTATAGAAGCCGCCGTCCGTTTCAGGTGTAAGATACCCGTATCTTCTTCCTTCAAGATATCTGGCCATAGCTGGTCTCCTTCCTGTTCACTGATGCGATGCCTGGGGCAAAAGCTTCAAATCCGTGCGATCCAGCGGAGCTTTTAAGGAAATGCTGATTTAATCAGCATTTCCTTAGAAGTTTTAAGCTTAGCACCCCGGCATCTTTATGTGTAAGGCATCCGCCTTTTATTTTACTGTGTAGCCTATCCTCTTAAGCTCCTCCTTCATGCGGGCTCTGAGTCCCTCACTTGGCTGCGGAAGAGGCTTTCTTACGATTCCTCCCGGAAGTCCGATGGCATCAAGTCCTGCCTTGACCGGTCCCGGATACGGCTCCTCCTCCATCATGGCAAAGATCGGATAGAGCTTTTTGTTGAGCTCTCTTGCTGCTGCGATATCATTTTTCTTAAATACAAGATCATACATCTCTCTCATTTCCTTAGGAATGAGGTTGAAGCAGATTGAGAAGGCTGCCTCTATACCTATTGAGTAGGACGGAATAAGCAGCGGCTCGTTGGCCTCCATGATAGTGAAATCCGGTATGCCGAGTGTTGCCATATAAGTATTGCTCGTATGGGTCTCGTCAACAGTCTCCTTAACAGCTGCTATGCCGTCAAGTGCAGCAATACGTGCAAGAAGCTCAGGGCTCATAGTTACTGCTGTCGAATCAGGTGTATAATATACAATGATTCCAACCTTTGTGTCCTTAGCGACCTCCTTGAAGAACTCGTATATGCCCTCCTCTGTTGTCTGATGATAATAAGGCGGAAGCACAAGTCCGAATTTAGCACCGCATTCAGCCGCAAAGTCATTCATCTCTCTTGTTGCCTTTGCTGTAGGCATGCCGGTTCCTGCTACTACAGGCACTCTGCCTGCAACTATCTCACAGCCCTTTTTAATCAGCTCTTTTCTCTCTTCAACGCTCATTACATGATACTCACCGGTGGTTCCTCCGACGAGCACGCCGTCCATGCCGTTGGCAATCACATAATCAATAATTACCTTATATGCATCATAATCTATGCTTTCATCTGCCTTAAACGGTGTAACAAGCGGTACATATAATCCCTTGAGATGATCCTTGCTGTAGCTCATTTGTAATTTCTCCTTTTCTGTTAGTGATATGAAGATATAGGTAAGTCTTACCTGTCGTAGCGCTTATAACTGAACGGTGTAAGATCCATATGCGGCTTTGCTCCGGTGAGAAGCTCAGCCATCAGTCTTCCGGTCATAGGTGCCATGGAAATGCCGTCTCCCTCATGTCCTGCTGCTATGTAGAAGCCTGGTACTCTCTCGACCTCTGTAATAAGCGGCAGATGCTCAGGTATAAACGGACGTACACCGGCATATGAACGGACGCAGTTAACGACCTTAAGGCGT
>CAVALT010000247.1:0-953 GCA_963589455.1 Clostridiales bacterium | reverse complement strand
GGCACGCTTTGCAATCGTATGCACGATCTCTATTTCCGTGCTTATGTCGTAGCCCGCAAAGTTACGGCTTGAACCGATAAGGACGTTATGGCCCTCGGACGGCTCTATGGTGAAGGCAACATTGTATTTTTCAACATCAGGATCACGTTCACAATTGATATCATCAAACTTTGAAACCATGTATCCGAACTCCTGAATCTTCTGGTGGCAGATCGGGAAGCCAGGTGCTGATATAAGGATTACGCCCTTACGTGGCTCTACCGGAATCTCAACACCAACCATTTTTCCTATCTCAGGTGACCATACGCCGCAGGCATTTACCACCTTACCGCAGGCTATAAAGCCCTTATCTGTTTCAACTCCCTGTATCTCATGCCTGTCACCAAGCCTTATGCCTGTGACCTGTGTATGTGAATAAAGATCAAGTCCCTTGCCGACAACAGCATCTACAAAGGCGAAGCAGAGCTTGAACGGATTCAGTCCGCAGCACTCAGGGCTGAAGATTCCTCCCTTAAGATCATCTGCAATAAACGGCTCCATTTCCTTAAGCTGCTTTGGATCAAGCGATTCGATCTTATAGCCGTCCTCAACCATGCTTCTGGCATAATTCGCTGCTATCTCCATCTCCTGATCAGACTCGCAGACATACATGCTGCCTCTCTGATGCAGTTCAAAATCATATGAAAGCTCATCACGAAGCTCGAGGAAACGCTGAATGCTTGCATATCCCAGTGCCGCATCTGCACCGGGAAGCTTATCAACGATAAGTGCTGCTGCGTCGCAGTGGCTTGAGGTTCCTCTTGCTACATCAGTTTTTTCTATAAGCGCCACCTTCATGCCGGCCTTAACCAGATGATAGGCAGTACTTGTTCCTATTACGCCCGCTCCGATAACGGCCACATCATAGGTTTTATTAGTATTAGTCGTCAAAACCGTCACCTCCCAGCGTTCCG
>CAVALT010000246.1:0-3194 GCA_963589455.1 Clostridiales bacterium | reverse complement strand
GTAATCAAGGGTATACTTATCACGCTTAGGATCCAGTATATCTCCAGTATAGCAGATCGTTGCCTGACAGATCTTGTCCTGATTAAGAACCTCATCCATGGCAATCTCCATACCCGGAACCCAGTTCAGTGAATCAAATACGCGGAATACATCGATGCCGGATCTTGCTGCCTCCTTGATAAATTCACGAATAACATTGTCAGGGTAATTGGTATATCCTACCGCATTAGCTCCTCTGATAAGCATCTGAAGCAGTATATTCGGAGCCTTCTCTCTTATAAGATCAAGTCTCTCCCAAGGCGACTCATGCAGGAAGCGGTATGCCACATCAAAGGTTGCTCCTCCCCAGCACTCCAGTGAAAATGCATCTGCAAGTATCTCGCTGGTGCCGTCCATGCCCTTGATGATATCACGCGTACGCACACGTGTTGCAAGCAGTGACTGATGAGCATCACGGCAGGTCGTATCGCAGATCATAAGCTTTTTCTGGTTAAGCACATAGTCTGCTACAGCCTTAGGGCCCTTGGTATCCAGAAGCTGCTTAAGTCCGTCCTTACGCTCGCCTGTAATCTTAGGAAATCTCGGCGGATCATAGAACTTATGCTCAACTCCCTCTTTTATCGAGAGGTTGGCGATATATTTAAGCATCTTGGTTGCTCTGTCCTGACCCTCCTTGAGTGCAAAGAGCTCAGGGGTCTCATCTATGAACTTGGTATGGCACTTTCCTGCAAGGAAGGTTGCATTTGTAAGTATATTAAGTATGAACGCGATATTGGTCTTAACTCCGCGTACATGTATCTCTCTGACAGCTCGCGCTGCCTTGCGGCAGACTGCCGGGAAGGTTGAATCCCAGGCTGTAACCTTAACAAGCAGTGAATCATAGTAAGGTGAAATAACAGCACCGGCACCTGCAGTTGCTCCGTCAAGTCTTATGCCGAAGCCGCCCGGCGAACGGTAGGAGGTAATCCTTCCTGTATCAGGTGCAAAATTATTGGCCGGATCCTCTGTTGTAACACGGCACTGTATAGCATAGCCGTTAAGATGGAGACTGTCCTGACTCTCGATTCCTATCTCGGGATCACTCAGCGGACGTCCCTCAGCTACAAGTATCTGGCTTCGTACAAGGTCGATTCCGGTTACCATCTCGGTTACGGTATGCTCAACCTGAATACGCGGATTCATCTCTATAAAGTAATGATGACCCTCTCTGTCAACAAGGAACTCAAGTGTACCTGCATTAACATAGCCGACATGCTTTGCAATCTTTACCGCATCCTCATAGAGTGACTGTCTTACGGATTCCGGAACCGAAAAGGCCGGCGTAAACTCTACGACCTTCTGATAACGGCGCTGCAGTGAGCAGTCTCTCTCAAAGAGATGCACAACATTGCCGTACTCATCTCCGAGCACCTGAACCTCTATATGCTTGGGCTCTACAAGAAACTTCTCCATGAAAATGTCATCATTTCCGAAGGCCTTCTTGGCCTCTGCCTTGACAAGATCATAGTTGGCTCCTACCTCCTCTACGGTATCGCAGCGGCGCATGCCTCTTCCGCCGCCGCCTGCAGCAGCCTTAAGTATAACCGGGAAGCCGAAATCCATAGCAAGCTTCTGTGCCTGCTCTCTGCTCTCAAGTGGCTTATCAGTTCCGGGTGTTGTAGGAACATTGCAGGCTAAGGCCATCTGCTTGGCCGAAAGCTTGTCTCCCATCATATCAAGTATCCTTGAACCCGGTCCTATGAATTTGATTCCGTTCTCCTCGCAGGCACGTGCAAAGTCACCGTTCTCACTTAAGAAGCCATAGCCAGGATGGATAGCATCTGCACCGTGCTTCTTTGCAATCTCAATAATCTTCGGAATATCAAGATAAGCTGCCAGCGGGCTCTCATTTTCACCAATAAGATACGACTCATCTGCAGCAGTTCTGAACATGCTGTAGGTGTCCTCATTTGAATAAATAGCGATAGTCTGCAGTCCGAGATCATGGCATGCGCGGAAAATGCGCATTGCAATCTCGCCTCGGTTCGCAACAAGTACTTTTTTGAAATTCTGACTCATGTTGATCTTTCTCCCCCGCAAGTCTAAACGTAATTTCAGACCTTAAGTATACAACTCAGGCCGCAGCCATAGCAATGAATATTTGATTAAGAAGCATATTGATAATGTTTTTAAATATATATTATTGATATGGCTCGAACCGTTTGTTTCATAGTAATACATAGTTGCAGCATAACGCCGCCGGACTCATAAGCTTCAAAATCTGAAATAAATATCATATACATACATTGCCCCCCGCGCCATTTTCTGTTAGAATAAGCGTGTTTTACCAATAGGAGGTTTTATGAGGACCCGCAGTACATACTCCGGAAATTCCGGCAAACGAGGAAATAACCGCATCATGTATGATGCGCGCGGCAATCGTGTAAAAAGCGATCCGCTGTCTAATAAATATCTTAGATTTTTGCTGTTTTACGCACTGCCCTATCTTGTGATCAACGGCATCATTCTGCTGCTTGTCTGCTCATCTCCGCGCGTAAGCGTAGATGTTAAGGATACCAATGATTATATTACTTCGGAGGTCAGCTTCACGGTCAGCTCACTGCTGCCGGTTAAGGAGCTTAACGTAAGCCTTGAATCAGAGCCTCTCGAATATACCAAAAGCGGCAAGGGCTACAGCTGCACAGTAGACAAGAACGGTACTCTTACCATAGAGGCAAAATCGCTTAACGGCATGACAAAATCCGTATATACAGATATCAATCAGTTAGACGACAGTGCGCCTTCCATAGATGAATCAAGCATCAGCTATTCAAGAGGTGAGCTCAGCTTTACCATTGCCGATACCCTGTCCGGCGTCAATTATGATTCCATATACGGCACTACGGATACCGGCGAGCGCGTTGAGGTGCAGAACTATGATACAGGCACCGGAAGCGTCACCATGCTGCTTCCGAAGACTGCAGAATATGTAGAGCTTAACTTCGAGGACATGGTTGGAAATGCAGGCACCGGAAAGGTTTCACTAAGCCTGTCAGGCGATGCTTCTGTTGACACTGACACCACCGCTGACAATGCAGAGGTCTCCGGCTCCGCTGATGCCTCAGGAACTGCAGACTCAGCTTCATAAGCTTAAGCCTGAGCGGCTGCATCTTAGGAAAATGCTGAATAAAGCGCTTCTACGGCCGGATTTGCGC
>CAVALT010000245.1:0-3205 GCA_963589455.1 Clostridiales bacterium | reverse complement strand
TGCCGTCCGGCCAGAAGGTATCCACAATGAAGGTCAGAAGCACTTCTGTACAGTTGGTGCAAATATGCATCGGCGTAGCCGTCAGGTCGTAAACCTTGAATTTCAGCATCTGCTGTTCCTGCTGAAAGGCTTCTACCAGTGCCGCCTTTGTGCGGATGACCTGCTTTTGTGCAGGACCGAGCCACAGAATATCCTCGTGACAGTGATCCAGAAAGCACGCAAAAAAATATTTGAAATCTCCATCCGAATCCGCTATAATCCCATCTTTGACAGTCATCGAGCGCAAAAGCCTTGTTTTATGCGGCTTTGCGCTCGTTTTTGATGTGTAAAAATGTGGCTATAAATTACTACTTTTTGATGTGATTTTATTTAAACCCACCCACGGCAACCTTCGTTGCCTCCCTCCCGAAGATGAAAGCTTCTGCTGGCGCAGAAGCCGGGCTTCAGCAGAGGGTGGGTTCCCTTAAAGAGACCGGCTGATGCGCTTCACTTCTTTTTGCTTGTGCGTATGATTTTCTTCATGTTGAGTTCACTGACTATTTCATAATCAGTTCTGAAACCGGCCGTTTCATGCAGCCTATCGGTAAGGTCTGTCCTTGTATATGCGGGACTGTAGCCGGATTTGGCCGGATGCTTAAACATATTCATCTCCCGAAGTGTATGCACTATTTCCTCACATGTATATTTTTCATCCAGCTTCTTCTCAAGCAGGCTGTATATAACAAGTGCTATGAAGCATGTAAGGAAATGAGCTTTTATCCGATCCCCCTTCTGCAGGTATACAGGTCTGGCTTTGAATTCTGTTTTCATGGTACGGAAGCATTCTTCTATTTCCCAACGCCTTTTGTTTATGCGAATTACATTGCTTACGTCAGCATCTGCTATGTTGCTGCATACGGCATAGAAGCCATCATATATCTCTTCATTTTGTATGGCATCCTCATTAAGATAATACTCATGTTTTGAGCATACCTCGCCATTCTCGGTCATATCCATGCTTGCAACAAACCTCATCGGGTCGTTTTGTGTTTTAGCTTTGCGTTTCTTCTGGCCGCTGTCTACTATCTTACATGCACGCTCTATCTGTCCTTCCCTTATTCTGCGCTGATATCGCATGTATTTAAATGAAAAGGAGACTATTAAATGCTGCTCCAAAGCTTTTCTGCCTGATTTTTTTTCTTTATCTGTAAGATCTTCTGTTATCCATCTGTCCTTATAGAAGATATGCTCATAATACTCATCAGAATCAAGCTCATTAAGGTTGTAATTCCGGTCATCACCGGGAAGTCTCCATCCGTCCGGACTTAATGCAAACTCTTTAAGATGTTCAGGCAGCATTTTAATTGACTGGGTTGTTATGAAGCTGCGTTTCTGTGTTCCGTTTATGGTCACATCATTAAATCTTCTGTTTGCGGCCGATGACAATCCTGCATCAGTGCAGACTATGATATTTCCAAGGCCAAAGTCCTTTAGTACCTTCTGTTCAAGCGGCTTTAATGTAGGCTGTTCATTCTTGTTCCCGGGGTATATATCGAAGGCAAGAGGTATACCGTCACCATCCATGAATAATCCCATTCCGACTATAGGAAGAGGCTGGTGCTGTTTACTTTTGCCATATTTCTTGAGTTCGTCCTCCTCTTCCTTTTCGAAAAAGAAGTTAGTGCAGTCGTAGTAAAGAACTGAGCTGTTTCTGTCAGTAATCTTAGCACTGTTTCTATAGATTTCTGATTGTATGTAATCATTTTCCGAGGCCAGAACGGACAATGCTCTGTATATGTCATGCAGATCAAAGCCAGGCTGTTCAAGAAACTTCTTAGACTGTACATAAGTACTCAGCTTTGATGAAGGATATATAATTCTGGCATATACAAGTCTTGAGAGTATCTCGCATAAATCATACTCGAATGAATGACGGTTCTGTATATTCGTACAAATCTTATCAAGACCAAGCTTGTAGTATAAGCTTTGCAGAAACAGGTATCCACAGTTATAAGAGTTCTGCTCGTCTTTATGGATAAGCCTTGAAGGAGAGTAGCTTACGATTACTGACTTTTGTTCCTCATACTCTTTACGGTTTAATTCATTTACGTATTCCTGTGCCCAGACATATGGATCTTTTCCACCTGCTTTAGTTCTTACCTCATCTATATTTCCGAGCTTCTCAACAGTAACGGTTGTGGTGGAACCGTTAGGCTTGCGAATGGTTTTCTGAACATAAAACGATGCGGAATTTTTGGATTTACTGACTGTGAGCTTCATAAGGGAGCACCTCCATCCCCTTATTATACCACACATAGCCACAAATAGCCACATAAAAATTGCAAAATTTGACAAAAAAATAAAGCCATACAAGGCTTTTAGCAATTTGGGGGTGTCAAACTTCTGTGTCACAGCCCGCAGAGCAATTTGTCGAACTTTTACAAAAATACGGCACAGATTTACCTGAAAATTGAGCAATAAATATCCGGATGTTATCGCTGGCAATAACATCCGGATATTTCCGTTTATGACAGTCTTTGTGATATGCTCACGATAAGCAAGTGAGCAGGTGAGTGTGTAATTACATTTGTCACAGAAACACATAAATAAACAATAGGAGGTATTTCTGATGAGTCAGTTAGTTTTGAAGCATCCTGAGTTAAAGCATGAGGATTTAAAATTCAATACGGTAGAGGTACATGCCGGCGAACCGCGTGATATGTACGGTGCATTGATTCCGCCGATTTACCAGACATCCACATTCTATTTTGATTCCACCGATGATGCTGTAAAGGCCTGTGATGACTATGCTGAGAGCTTTGCCTACAGCCGTATCACAAACCCCTCGGTGGATTATCTTGAGCAGAAGCTGGCAGCACTTGAGCACGGAAGGGGAGCAGTTGCATATGCCTCCGGTATGGGTGCCGTTTCGGGAGCTATATTCGCACTGCTGAAAAGCGGCGACCATGCTATTTTCACAAAGGCTAAATATTCAGGCACAGAGGACGTAACAACTGACTGGTTTCCGCGCTTTAGCATAGAGCATGATTCCTTCGATGCAGCTGATTTAAGCCAGCTTGAAAAGCTTATCAAGCCAAACACAAAGCTTATATATGTTGAATCACCGGCAAACCCGACCATGGTGCTGGTAGACATTGCAGCCGTTGTGGAAATTGCTCATAAGCACGGCATCAAGGTATTTATTGACAACACCTTTGCAACACCG
>CAVALT010000244.1:0-3224 GCA_963589455.1 Clostridiales bacterium | reverse complement strand
GTAGCGTATGGTCTCAGTGTCAGCATTCTCCATGTGTTCGTACCGATACAGCAGTATTCATTTTGAGGCAAAGTTGTCTCGCGGTCCGTATTGCCACAGCTTACGCGGATAATAACATAGGGCTGCGATGACGGGATATTTATAAGGAACCAGTTGCCGTGAGCCTCATCAAGCACGCTGAAATCCCAGTCAGTTGTGTTGGGATACGCAAAGCCAGTATTATCGCACCATCTGTGGTTTAAATCGTTGATAACCGGAGCTGTGCCGCTTATGTCGGCTATACTCTGGCCACTTAGTATCTTGCTTGCTGACACTCCAAGAAAGTTTCTTACAGTATCCTTGTTAAGTCTTAGCTCGGGTGCCCAACCTTCTACGCCTGACCAGTTGCGATACAGGCCGACAGGAGCTTGATTGAACGCATAATACTCTGCACCGTCTGCGTATCCTGAGCCGATACCGCCGGCATATTGGAAGGCGCCGCGGTCGGGCATGATGCCTGAAACCTTTTTTCCATTGCTGTAGCCGTACTGCCCTGTCAGCATCTGCCATGCTTCAAGGTTGCCTGGGGTCTGCGAGGCTAAGTCTTTTGCTGTGATTTTGCCTCCGCTGTAGTGACCTTCCGGAATTGAAACCGATTCACCGGCACTTAGAGTCTCGGTCAAAGTTCCCTGATCAGTCATGCTTCCGTAGACTTCCGCTCCGTTGCTGTAGCCATGCTGTCCTTGCAGCATGGAGGCGGCCTGCAGGTTGCCTGGGGTCTGCGACTTAAGGTCCTTTGCTGTGACGCTTACTCCGTGATAGTGGCCTTCCGGAAGTGAGATATTCTCTCCTGCTCCGATGGTTGCACTTACCGTTCCGCGTTCAACCATGGTGCCTGCTATTCTCTGGCCGTTGCTGTAGCCGGTTTGTCCCTGCATCATCTTCCATGATTCAAGGTTGCCCGGAGTCTGTGAGGCTAAGTCCTTTGCTGTAATCTTGCTTTTGCCGTAAAAGCCCTCATTGAGAGCTAAAGTCTCGCCGGCCTCAAGTGTTTTAGCTAAGTTGCCGTAGTCTGTCTGCTTACCTGTCACCTTACCGGCACTGCCGTAGCCTATAACTCCTGCCTTCATATCTGAGGCTGTAACCGTTCCGTCACTTCCGTAGGTGCCTTTCACTCCTGCTGCCGTTTGGCCGCTTGCTACCTTTTCTGCTGTAACGCCTATATCGCCCGGCAGCACTCCGATATATGCTCCCTTGGTTCCGCCTGGATAATCACCGGAGGGCGGCTCAAGCATTACTCTTGTATCGCCGTTGCTGTCAGGCAGTATCTTCACGGCTTCCGGAGCGAACAACGGCAGCTTTAATGAAGGGATACTCATGCCGTTTATCTTAGATCTGTCGATAAGCGTTCCGGTCTGTATCTCGTCACTGCCGTTGCTTAAGAATGTATCTCCCTCTCTTACATGTGCAGCTACAGCGGTGAGGCCGTCGGTATCAGCTCCGCCGCCTATCATCATTTTGAGTTCTTTCATCGTTAAGCCTCCATGCCCTGCAATCTAAGCCCGAATGACGCTGTCGGTTTTCTGCCGTAACATTTAAGGATCAGGCTGTCTTTATCAGCAAAGCTTCTTCCTCTGCTGAACATTACTCCGAGAGCCTTCTGCTCGGTGATTATGTCGGCTGCCGCAGTGCTTATAACATGCGGCCATACTGTCATCTTTGTATCCTCTGTGAGGCCCTTGACTGCTGCCGTGTAGGTATATACCTTTGTCCCTGACTCAGTACTCTCTGTCCATTTATCCTTTGAGATAGTGACAAAGGTTTCACTATACACTGTCTCTTTGAGGTCTGCTATTTCCTCGTCAGATGCCTCGATGCTCTTTCTGTTGGCTGTTATCTGCGCCTGCAGGGTCTCTGAAGCTTCGGCACCCAGTGGAAGCTTGCTGTATGCTTTCTTCTTGGTATCCCAGACATATATTGAAGATGTGCTTGTGTCGATATATGCTGCGTTTTCTTCACCGACTGCAGGGAAGTCTGCACGGCTGCCGACTACTACCGGATTAAAGTCCTTCCAGATAAAATCACAGTCAGTGCCACTCTTCTTTGTCAGATACTGTCCTGTTGTTCCTCCTGCTATGCTTTCCGATATCTTTTCAACCTTTGCCTTGATAGACAGGAAGTCGGAGGCTGCCACAACTGCGCCTGTGGTATCAATCGTTACGTCTTCAGCATTTGCAACCTCAATATTGATTCTCTCGGTTATGGTAGATATGCCTATTCCGTTGTTGGCCGGAAGATATGTTGATGCACTGTCAGCAGCGGCAACTGCATATAATATCTCGCCGTTGTCAGGATCATCGGCATATACTCCCATCTCCATGAGGTAATACAGTTTGGTAAGCTTAAGGTTATTGATAACCGCCTCAAGCACAACCGTTGACGGATTGCCGTCAGGGATATCTATGCTTGAAAATGTGAAGCTCTGCTTTACTGACTTTAATGCTGTGGCATACTGGAGGTCTTCAGTGCTGCTCCATTCACCGTCTCCAGTCTCAAGCTTTGTAAAGTGTATGCTGCACTTTCCCGCCTGAGCCTTGGTTATCAGCTTCATGCCGTTTCTTGTCAGACTCCATCTGTTAAATATCGCCATGTTTTAGTCTCCTATTATCTGCTCACTGTCCTGTACTATATCTGTTCCGGCATACAGCATGCTTTCAAACCTTGTCTCTGTTTCCGGGCTCTTTATAATCATTGTTTCCAACGCTTCAGCGAAATCATATATAGCTGCATAGGCATCATAGATATAAGCCGCATCCGGATTATCTATATTGATATCGTTTGATATATACTGTTCGCTGTCCTCTGCCTTTTCTAAAGCTACGCATATATCAGTATCAAGCGTGCGCTTTACCGATACTGCTTCAAGGTGTGATGACTCGTTCTTAGTGTTCTCTATGAGTGCTGAGAATGAATCCAGCATCTCCTGAGTCATATCGGCATTGGTTTCAATGCGGAAGGTTCCCGGTGTGCCTTCGCCCTCTTCAAAGTCCTTCCATATCCTGACCGTGCCTTCGCCGAATGCAGTTCTGATGAGCTCTTCGACTGCCTCTATAGTTCCGGCCTTAATCTTCCAGTAGAGTGCTTTCTTGATGTACTGCCTTTTCGTGTCTATGTCAGCTGTGTTGTTGTAATATTGTGCATCAAGCTCAACGGCTGCATAATCAAGCAGGTACTCAGGCATATTG
>CAVALT010000243.1:0-3248 GCA_963589455.1 Clostridiales bacterium | reverse complement strand
ATCCTATCCATTCACGGAAGTTGCTGCCATGTTCCCTATCACTCCTTCATCAGTAATGCCTGAGCATGTAGATGAGTGGGCTTCACAGGGAATGAAGAATATTTTCGGACAGCCGGTACAGATTACCGAGATGCAGTCAGAGGCTGGTGCTGCAGGTGCTGTTCACGGTTCACTTACCGCTGGTGCACTCACAACAACCTATACAGCATCACAGGGTCTTCTTCTTATGATTCCTAACCTGTATAAGATTGCAGGTGAGCAGCTTCCGGGTGTATTCCACGTTTCTGCACGTGCTCTTGCTTCACATGCACTTTCAATCTTCGGTGATCACTCAGATATCTATGCCTGTCGTCAGGCCGGTATGGCTATGCTCTGTGATTCTTCAGTTCAGGAGGTTATGGACCTTGCACCAGTAGCTCATCTTGCTGCAATCAGCGGCAAGGTTCCGTTCATCAACTTCTTTGATGGATTCCGTACATCACATGAGATTCAGAAGATTGAGGTATGGGACAACGAGGATCTTAAGGATCTTGTTGACTATGACGCAATCAGAGAGTTCCGTGCAAGAGCAATCAACCCTAACCACGCTTCAGAGAAGGGCTCAGCTCAGAACCCGGATATCTTCTTCCAGGCTCGTGAGGCATGCAATAAGTACTATGATGCTCTTCCGGCAATCGTTCAGGATTACATGGATAAGATCAATGCCAAGATTGGTACTGATTACAAGCTCTTCAACTATTACGGAGCACCGGATGCAGAGCACGTTATCGTTGCTATGGGCTCTGTATGCGAGACTATTCAGGAGACAATTGACTATCTTGCTGCAAAGGGCGAGAAGGTAGGTCTTGTTAAGGTTCGTCTCTACAGACCTTTCGTTAAGGAGGCTCTTATCGAGGCTATTCCGGACAGCTGCAAGAAGATTTCCGTTCTTGACAGAACCAAGGAGCCTGGTGCTCTCGGCGAGCCGCTTTATCTTGATGTAGTAGCTGCACTCAAGGGCTCAAAGTTTGATCAGGTACAGATCTTTACAGGACGTTACGGTCTTGGTTCAAAGGATACAGCTCCGAACCAGATTGTTGCCGTATATCACAATGAGACAAAGCCGCAGTTTACTATCGGTATCGTAGATGATGTTACAAACCTCTCACTTGATGCAGGCCCGGACATCTACACTACACCTGAAGGAACTACAAACTGCAAGTTCTGGGGTATCGGAGCCGATGGAACCGTTGGTGCCAACAAGAACACCGGTAAGATCATCGGAGATAATACAGACATGTACTCACAGGCTTACTTTGATTATGATTCAAAGAAGTCAGGCGGTGTTACCATGTCACACCTTAGATTCGGTCATAAGCCGATTCACTCAACCTACCTGATCAAGACAGCTAACTTCGTTGCTTGTCATAAGCAGGAGTACATCAGAAAGTACAACATGGTACAGGAGCTTGTTGACGGCGGAACCTTCCTTCTCAACTGCCAGTGGTCTCCGGAGGAGCTTGATTCAAAGCTTCCTGGACAGGTTAAGAAGTATATCTATGATCACAAGATCAACTTCTATATCATTAACGCTGTTAAGCTTGGTATCGAGACAGGCATGGGCCCGACCCGTGTTAATACTATACTTCAGTCTGCATTCTTCAAGCTCACAGGCATTATTCCTGAGGAGAAGGCTATCAGCCTTATGAAGGAGGCTGCACAGAAGACCTACGGCCGTAAGGGTGAGGATGTAGTTAAGAAGAACTGGGCAGCTATCGACGCAGGTGCAAACTCTGTTGTTAAGGTAGATATCCCTGAGTCCTGGAAGGACGGCAAGGATGAGGGTCTTGATTATCCTGCAGCAACAGGAGCAAACAAGGCAGCTGTTGATTTCGTAAATAACATTCAGATTAAGGTTTCTGCTCAGGAGGGCAACTCACTTCCTGTTTCTGCATTCCTTGATTATGTTGACGGTCTTACACCTTCAGGAACCTCAGCATTTGAGAAGCGCGGTATTGCAGTTGATGTTCCTGTATGGGATGCTGATAAGTGTATCCAGTGTAACCGCTGTGCATATGTTTGCCCGCATGCAGCTATCAGACCTGTAGCTCTTACAGCTGAGGAGGCTGCAAATGCACCTGAGGCAGCTGTTCTTAAGCCGCTTACAGGCTTTGCAGACGGCAAGCAGTTCACTATGGCTATTTCTACTCTTGACTGTACAGGCTGCGGCTCATGCGCTAACGTATGCCCGGCTAAGGAGAAGGCTCTTACCATGGTTCCGCAGGATCAGGCACAGGCTCAGCAGTCAGTATTCGATTATGCTGTTACACTTCCTGTTAAGGAGGATGTTGTTGCCAAGTTTAAGGCTGACAGCGTTAAGGGATCACAGTTCCTTAAGCCGTACCTTGAGTTCTCAGGTGCCTGCGCAGGCTGCGGTGAGACACCGTATGCTAAGCTTATAACTCAGCTCTTCGGTGACAGAATGTACATTGCAAATGCAACAGGCTGCTCATCAATCTGGGGCAACTCTTCACCTTCAACACCATATACCTATGATGAGAAGGGCAGAGGTCCTGCATGGGACAACTCACTCTTTGAGGATAACGCTGAGTTTGGTTATGGTATGCTTCTTGCACAGAATGCTATCCGTGACAGACTTAAGGAGAGAGTATCAGCAATCGCTGAGACCGGCTCTGCAGCTGTTGCAGAGAAGGCTAAGACCTGGCTTGAGACCTTCGGCGTAGGAGCAACAAACGGTGTTGCTACAGATGAGCTTGTAGCAGCTCTTGAGGCTGACGGAAGTGATGCAGCTAAGGCTATCCTTGACGAGAAGGATTTCCTTGCAAAGAAGAGCCAGTGGATCTTCGGCGGTGACGGATGGGCTTATGATATCGGTTACGGCGGACTTGATCATGTCCTTGCTTCTAACCAGGATATCAATGTATTCGTATTTGATACCGAGGTTTACTCAAATACAGGTGGACAGTCATCCAAGTCAACTCAGCCGGGTGCTGTTGCACAGTTTGCTGCTGCAGGAAAGACTCTTAAGAAGAAGGATCTTGCAGGCATGGCTATGAGCTATGGCTATGTATACGTAGCACAGATCGCTATGGGTGCTGATATGAATCAGGCTGTCAAGGCAATTGCCGAGGCAGAGGCTTATCCGGGACCGTCACTTGTTATCGGATATGCTCCTTGTATCAACCATGGTATCAAGAAGGGTATGGCTAAGGCTCAGGATGAGGAAAAGCTTGCTGTTGAGTGCGGTT
>CAVALT010000242.1:0-3261 GCA_963589455.1 Clostridiales bacterium | reverse complement strand
TCTTAACCGGGGCTTTCGGCAATATTGCTGAAAATGCGGCAGATATTTGGCGGATTTGCCAAAATGACTGCTTTGACATCGGCAAAGCTCCGGGCTTATACTTTTAAATGCAGATAATCCGCATAAGCCGGATGTCCGTGTTATAAAATACAGTATCTGAATATATGATGATATCTGTTCAGCACATCTCAAATTTGCTCCGCAAATCCTTGAGGAGGCTGAACAGATACATATGAGGTGTTAATTATGATAAGAAAACCAGCAGTGCTTGTCATCATGGACGGGCTTGGATTAAGGAAGGAAACGTCCGGCAATGCAGTGGCAGCAGCACATACGCCGGTGCTGGACAGACTTATGAGAGAGTGTCCGTTTGCAGAGGGACAGGCCTCAGGGCTTGCGGTAGGACTTCCGGAGGGCCAGATGGGCAATTCAGAGGTAGGACATCTTAATATGGGTGCAGGCCGTATAGTTTATCAGGAGCTTACACGCATAACGAGAGCTATTGAGGATGGATCGTTTTATGAGCTTCCGACGCTTAAGCAGGCGGCAGACAACTGCATTAAGCATGCTTCAGCACTGCATATCATGGGACTGCTCTCCGACGGAGGAGTGCACAGCCATATAACTCATCTTTACGGACTTCTGGAATTTGCAAGGCGAAGCGGGCTCAGCAGGGTATATGTGCACGTATTTACAGACGGAAGAGATACGCCTCCTGACAGCGGCTTAGGCTTCATAAAAGCACTTCAGGCCAAAATGAATGAGCTGCATACAGGAGAGCTTGCAACAGTCTGCGGACGTTATTATGCGATGGACCGCGATAAAAACTATGAACGCACCGAGCGTGCATACAGGGCCATTGCTGAAGGTCAGGGTGAGACTGCTTCCTCAGCTGAGGAGCTTATGAGCAGGGCATATGAGGCAGGAACCACAGATGAATTTATACTTCCGACCGTTATATTAAAGGACGGAAAGCCGACAGCAAGAGTATCAGAGCATGATTCAGTCATCTTTTATAATTTCAGGCCTGACAGGGCAAGGCAGATAAGCCGTGCCTTCTGCGATGATGAATTTACGTATTTTGACAGAGGAGCCAGACCTGATATCTGCTATACCTGCTTTACAGACTATGACGAGACCATAGAGCATAAAAATGTGGTTTTTGTAAAGGAGGAGATCATTAATACCTTTGGGGAATACATAGCCTCAAAGGGAAAAAGGCAGCTTCGTATAGCTGAAACGGAAAAGTATGCACATGTTACCTTTTTCTTTAATGGAGGCAGAGAGGAGCCTTATGACAATGAGGACAGGATACTTGTTCCATCTCCTAAGGATGTGCCGACCTATGATCTCAAGCCGGAGATGAGTGCCTTCGAGGTATGCAGCAAACTATGTGAAGCAATAAGAAACGGCGGATATGATGCGGTAATATGCAACTTTGCCAATGCGGATATGGTAGGCCATACAGGAGTGATGGAGGCAGCTGTGAAGGCGGTGGAGACCGTAGACACCTGTGTGGGCAGAGTATGCGAGGCAGTAAGGGAAGCAGGCGGAGTAATGTTCTTATGTGCTGATCATGGAAATGCTGATATAATGACAGATCCTGAAAACGGCAGACCGCATACTGCACATACTACAAGTCCGGTTCCGTTCATACTGTTTAATGCTGACAGCTCGCTTGGCTTAAGAGATGGCGGAGTGCTTGCCGATATAGCTCCAACCATGCTCGAGCTTATGGGACTTGATAAGCCTAAGGAGATGACAGCAAGCTCTTTGATAATGAGAAGGAAATAAACATAAATACAATTAAAGCAACTGTTTAGCACCTATCTCGAATTTGCTCCGCAAATCCTCGATGCAGCTGGCCAGAGGCTCTTCGAGCCTTGGCCGCCTGCCATATTTCAATGTGAATTTACCTGCAAGCAGGCAATTCACATTGAAATATGGCAGGTGCTAAACAGATACCAATTTAAAAGGAAAAAAATGAAACGACCTCTGTTTATCGCTGCGGTAATCGTTCTGTCCGGGATGGTATGTGGGATAAAGGAGTCGGGTACAGCTATAAGGGCGGCGGCATTTATTGCAGCTGTCCTTACGGCATATTTTTTCATCAGCAGACATACAGATGTCAGAAAACGTATCATATCTGCGGCCGTGCTGGCAGCACTGTTTCTGACAGGCTTCGCGAGAGGTGCAGTTCAGTCACATATCTATAACAGTTCCGAATGCAGCACATTTTATGAGAGCTTCAAACCGACCAATCCCGGTCTGTTTGATTATTCGCTGTATCTTAAAAGTCTTGATATAAGCAGCAGGGAACAGTATGACATATATAAGGGAGAGGCAGAGCAGCCGGAAAAGCCGCCTGCTGCAGTGCTGCTTGATAAGGTCAGAAGGTACTGTGCGGATATCTATGACAGCACGCTGTCAAAGCATGATGCAGGCATCTGCAAGGCAGTGGTTCTCGGAGATAAGAGTGATATGGATACAGAGATAAGAGATCTGTATCAGGATGCCGGAATTGCACATCTGCTAGCGGTGAGCGGACTTCACGTAAGCATGATAGGTGCAGGTCTGTATAAGCTGCTGCGCAGGAAATTGAGAGCCAAACCGTCCGCTGTTGTAGTTTCCATAGTATTATTTTTATATATGCTTATGACAGGAGCATCAGGCTCTGTTATAAGAGCAGTTATCATGCTGATACTTAATATAGCTGCACTGGTATTAGGAAGAAGCTACTGCATGACAACGGCTATTTCAATATCGGCAATTGCTGTTATGATGTACAGACCGTATATGATATTTACAAGCGGGTTTCAGTTGTCCTTTGGTGCAGTTGCATCAATCAGCCTTATTTCTCAGAATATAACGAACAGACTTGAATTAATGATGGAGAATTCAGGCTGCAGCCATAATATATCCAACAAAATAACAAGATATATACGCAAAAAGAACAGGCTGCCTGCGGCTGCAAAAGCATTTATCGTGAGTGCCTCCATACAGCTTGGCACATTGCCTATCATCGCGTATCATTTCTATAAAATTCCTGTATATGGCATATTGCTTAATTTCATAGTCATACCGCTTATGGCAGCAGTGCTTGCCTCAGGCCTGAGTCTGATAGGTGCAGGTACAGTAATTCGGGTGCTTGTATGGCTGACAACTGCGGCAGGAGCCGGCGGTATAAAGCGGCTGATTATTCTGGCAGGAGCTCTCGTAAGTGCGGCAGCGGCAGCACCGGGGCACTACGTGCTTATCCTG
>CAVALT010000241.1:0-3269 GCA_963589455.1 Clostridiales bacterium | reverse complement strand
ACCAAATATTGAGATAGTTGAGATCTCAGAAGACAAAAAATACGGCAAGTTCGTATGTGAGCCGCTTGAGAGAGGCTACGGCATCACCTTGGGCAACTCACTGAGAAGAATTATGCTTTCATCTCTTCCCGGAACTGCTGCTAACCGCATCAAGATTGACGGTGTAGTGCATGAGTTCACTTGCATCCCCGGAGTTAAGGAGGATGTGGCTGAGATTGTTATGAATATCAAGGAGATTAATTTCAAGAACATTGGTTCTGATAATTCTCCGAAGACAGCATACATCGAGGCTGCCGGCGCAGGTGTGGTTACGGCCGGTGACATTCATGTTGACGGCGATATTGAGATTCTGAATCCTGAGCAGCCTATAGCAACACTCAGCGGGGATGATGCCAAGCTTAACATGGAGATAACCATTGTTAATGGCAGAGGTTACGTAGGTGCTGATAAGAACAAGTCTGATGATGCACCTATCGGCAGTATTGCGATTGATTCGATATTTACACCGGTTGAGCGTGTAAATATGAACGTTGAGAACACGCGTGTAGGCCAGCAGACTGATTTTGACAAGCTCACGCTTGAGGTTGTTACGAATGGCACTATTGAACCTGATAAGGCTGTAAGTCTTGCAGCTAAGGTTCTCAGCGAACATCTTAAGCTCTTTGTAGATCTTTCCGAGGATACCAAGAATATTGAGGTTATCAGCGAGAAGGAGGATGACGAGAAGAGCAAGATCCTTGATATGAATATTGATGAGCTTGAGCTTTCGGTACGTTCTTATAACTGCCTGAAGCGCGCCGGCATCAATTCAGTTAATGAGCTTTGCGCTAAGACTCCGGAAGATATGATGAAGGTAAGGAACTTAGGCCGCAAGTCTCTTGAAGAGGTTCTTGCAAAGCTTAAGGAGCTTGGTCTTTCACTGAAGGATCAGGAAGAGATTTAATCACACCCTGTTAAGGGTAATAAAGGCTTATCCCATTGATAAGACCACAGGCACAATAGGAGGACAATATAATGGCAATGTACAGAAAGTTAGGCAAGACCTCTTCTCAGAGAAAGGCTCTTCTCAGAAACCAGGTTACAGCTCTTCTTTATCACGGAAAGATTGTAACAACAGAGGCAAGAGCTAAGGAGATCCGCAAGATTGCCGAGAAGCTTATTGCACTTGGTGTTAAGGAAAAGGATAACTTCGAGGAGGTTACCGTTAAGGCTAAGGTAGCTAAGAAGGGTGCTGACGGAAAGCGTGTTAAGGAGACCAGAGAGATTAACGGTGTACAGAAGAGAGTTACCGTTTATGACGAAGTAGAGAAGACAATTAAGAAGGACAAGCCGTCTAAGCTTAATGCAAGACGCAAGATGCTTTCAGTTCTCTATGATGTAACCGAGGTTCCGGCTAAGGCACAGGGCCGCAAGGCTAATACAAAGGTTGCTGATCTCACCAATAAGATCTTCGATGAGTACGGCGCTAAGTATGCTAATCGCAACGGTGGATATACACGCATCGTTAAGATCGGTCAGCGTAAGGGCGACGCAGCTATGGAAGTTCTTATTGAGCTTGTATAAGCAGCAGAAAACATTACATGTTAAACCGCAGATATTTTATCTGCGGTTTTTCTGTTTAATCTAAATGAAAGAATAACGTAATTTGACTATATTTTGCAGCTAAAATATAATGGTAGCAAAGTCATAGGCTGTAAAATGCTTTTGTACACAATATCATTAATATACCTCTGGAAATGCTGATTAAAGCGTTTCGCATGCCCGAGGCTTCTAAGGAAATACTGATTCAATCAGCATTTCCCTAAATATCATAAGAAGACATAATCTTATCATGGAGTAGTTATGAAGAAGAAGCTATTGCTTATGCTCACTGTCATAAGCATTATATTTATATACTGTATTGCTGCATATGCCAGTACTATAACAAGATCTATCCCTAACGTCAGAGTTCAGCTTACGACGGGAGGAATTGACTTTACAAGCGACCTGGGTGACACTCCGCAGGATTATGTAAATGTTCCGGAGAATCAGTATTACCAGCTTGACAGCTGCGAGTGGCTCGATGACATAACCACAATTAAGCCCGGAACAGCTCCGAGGATAAAGGTTATTCTCGAAGCACTACCAAAGGAAACAACGCATAATAATTATGATGTAATATATCTGTTCAGAGGCTCCTACTCCAAGTCAAACGTCACAGTTTCAAAAGGAACTCTCGAGTCTGCTGCAGTTCAGGACTCCGGTTATTATCTTGAGCTTACCATTAAGATGAATTCTTTATCCGGAACCTTCGATACCCCACAGACTGCCGACTGGTCCGGCGCAGCAAAGGGAACAGCTGTATGGACTGTCAATGAAATTGATTCAGGTGTTCATGAAATTATCTGTTATCGCGGGTCTACAACTGTTAAGAAGCTGAACAATTATAAAGGCACCTCGTATAATTTTTATCCTTATATGACTAAGGCCGGAAGCTATAAGTACAAGATAAGAACAGTTGCGGATCCGTCAAGCGGTATAGGAAAAAGCTCAGAATGGCTTGAGTCTAGTGAGCTATACATAGAGGCCAATGAGGTTTCAGACGGAACGGGTCAGACTACGGCAGACGAGAATGGTGCAGGACAGAGCAATCCTGTTATAGGCAATCAGCAGTATCCGAATGGTACCGGCAATGCAGCAACCGTCGGCTGGATGCAGCAGAACGGCTATTATTATTTTCTTTATCCCGACGGCAGCTATGCAAAGTCCGGTTGGCTCAAGCTTGACGGTAAATGGTATATGTTTGATGACAGCGGACGGAGACTTACCGGATGGCAGAAGAATAAGTACGGAAAATGGTTCTATCTTGACCCTTCAACTGGTGTCATGAAAACAGGCTGGCTTAAGGATAATAATAACTGGTACTATCTTGATACAACAGAGGGCGATAAGCTTGGAAGCATGCTGACAGGCTGGCTTACCTGGAAGAATGAGCTGTATTATTTCAATTCGAGCGGAATAATGGTAACAGGCTGGTACGCTATTGACGGAAGCTACAGATATTTTTATCCGGAGGGCAGCACACAGAACGGTACCTTCGGCTATATGGCACGCAACACCACAGTACAGGGCTTTACATTTGATGCTAACGGCATCTGGAAGTAACCAATCAATATGATACCAGGGTCACGCGGTGCACAGCCAATGTAGGAAACGCTGATTAAAGCGTTTCCTACGCCGGATTTGCGTTGCGAAGCAACAATTTCGCCTGCAAATCCGTGCGATCCAGC
>CAVALT010000240.1:0-3279 GCA_963589455.1 Clostridiales bacterium | reverse complement strand
CTGTTCGCAGCGCGGAGCTGATGGTTAAGAAATACGCGCAGATTGTCACTCCGCTTAAGCATATTACACCGCATAAGCTGCGTTCCACCTACGGAACTCATCTCTATCAGGAGACTGGTGATATCTATCTGGTTGCCGATGTTCTCGGGCATTCGGATGTTAATACAACAAAAAAGCATTATGCTGCAATTGATGAGGATCGGAAACGTCTTGCCCGCAAGGCTGTTAAGCTTCGTGAGGACTGAACCGTTACCCTGTCATCAGAAATAAATAATAAGGGAGCTATCTACAATGAACAACCAAAACACAAAGAAGAAAATGTCACTTACAGGTCAGATATTCATCGCTTTGGTTCTTGCTGTTATCGCAGGTATCGCACTGCAGAATTATTCGGACTTTGCAGTAAGCTATATTAAGCCTTTCGGAACCATTTTCCTGAACCTGCTTAAGTTTATAGTTTGTCCGCTTGTACTTGTATCCATATTAAGCGGCATACTGTCCATGTCTGATATTAAGAGAGTCGGTGCTATCGGAGGAAAGACGGTTGCTTACTATATGATAACAACAGCCTTTGCAACCTGCATAGGACTGATAGGCGCTGTTTTATTCAAGCGTTTCTTCCCTGTTCTTGAAACAACCGATCTTGTATACGAGGCTAAGGAGGCCCAGAGCTTTATTGATACTCTGGTTGATATATTTCCGTCAAACTTCGTAGCTCCTATGCTTAATGCGTCCATGCTGCAGATCATTGTGATGGCTCTGCTTATAGGATTTTCAATAATCCTTGTAGGAGAAAAGGGAAAGCCTGTGGTTGATCTTGTCAACGCTCTTAATGAGGTATTCATGAAATGCATGGAGCTTATACTTAAGCTCTCACCTATTGGAGTTTTCTGCCTGCTCTGCCCTGTTGTTGCAGCTAACGGAGCCATGATTCTTGGCTCTCTTGCAATGGTGCTGCTTGCAGCCTACGTATGCTATTTCTTCCACGGAGCTCTGGTATATTCTACTGCAGTACGTATCCTTGGCGGAATGAGCCCGCTGAAATTCTTTAAGGGAATGCTGCCGGCAATGATGTTTGCATTTTCATCTGCATCCTCAGTCGGAACCATTCCGATAAACATGGAGTGCACAGAGTCACTTGGTGCTTCAAAGGAGGTTACCTCCTTCGTGCTTCCGCTCGGAGCAACCATAAACATGGACGGAACAGCTATATACCAGGGCGTATGCTCAGTATTCATAGCCTCCTGCTTCGGCATAGATCTTACACTTTCACAGATGGCAACTATAGTTGTTACAGCTACTCTTGCATCGATTGGAACTGCCGGTGTTCCAGGTTCAGGTATGATCATGCTTACCATGGTTCTCACCTCAGTAGGCCTTCCTATAGAGGGCATCGCACTTGTTGCCGGTGTTGACCGTATCTTCGATATGGGACGTACAGTTCTCAACATAACTGGTGATGCTTCAGCGGCTATCATTGTTTCAAAGAGTGACAGAGCAAGCTCCAATGAAACAAACAGTGCTAATGCTATTGAGCAGGCCTGATATCAAACGTATTGTATGATTATGTAAATTGACTGCCTGCATTGTGAATTCGCATAAGCTTAGATAGTTACAGTAATTTCAAAACTTTTCGCACTAATAGAAAAAGAGCTGTCTCACTGATTAGATGAGAGACAGCTCTTTTTTTTATTATCATTTAAAACTGAGAGGAGGAGGCAGAAAATGCTGATTTAATCAGCATTTCCTTAATTAATCTTCAGTTTATAATCCGGCTTTAATCTCAGCAGCAATCTGAGCTGCGGTAAGGCCATAGGCCTTGAGCACATCCATAGCTTTGCCCGATTTGCCGAATTCGTCATGTATGCCTATCTTATGGAAGCTGCATGATATCTGTCCCATAAGTGTTGATGCAACAGCATCTCCTATTCCGCCTATTACTGAGTGCTCCTCAAGAGTAAATACCTTGCCGCAGCGTGCTGCCTGGCGAAGTACGCATTCAGTGTCAAGAGGCTTAATGGTATGCATGTTAACTACAGTTATGCTGATGCCGTCAGCCTCCAGAAGTCTTGCTGCTTCAAGTGCCTCAGACACCATAAGTCCGTATGTGAATACAACTGCATCTTCACCTCTTGTGAGCACATTCGCCTTGCCTATTACAAATGGCTGCTCCTCTAAAACCGGTGTAGCAAGTCTTGCTGTACGGATATATATCGGACCTTCAAGCTCAGCCATTGCAAATACAGCTTTTTTAGCCTCAGTGGCATCAGCAGGAGCAATAACAGTCATGCCCGGGATAAGTCTCATAAGTCCGATATCCTCAATGCACTGATGGCTTGCTCCGTCCTCTCCTACGGAAAGACCTGCATGTGATCCACATATCTTAACATTGAAATGAGGATATGCGACACTGTTTCTTATCTGCTCATATGCTCTGCCTGTTGCAAACATGGCAAAGGTTGAGCAGAATGGAATGAGTCCAATGGTGGATGCTCCGGCAGCCATGTCTATCATATTAGCCTCAGCAATTCCTGCCTCAAAAAATCTCTCCGGAAATTCATTTCTGAAATACTTGGACATTGTTGAACCCGAAAGGTCGGCATCGAATACAACAACATTTTTATTAATACGTCCGAGTTCAGCAAGTGCCTTGCCGTATGCCTCACGTGTAGCTATCTTATCTGCCATAATACTTAAGCCTCCAACTCTGCAAGAGCCTGTGCTCTCTGCTCTTCATTCGGTGCTTTTCCATGCCAGCCGGCCTGGTCCTCCATAAAGGAAACACCCTTGCCCTTTACTGTGTGAGCAAGTATGCACTTTGGCTTGCCAGGTACTGCAGGGCGATTAAGAGCCTCAACTACAGCGTCAATGTCATTGCCGTCTGAAAGCTCAATAACATCAAGTCCAAATGCTTCGCACTTTGCATGAAGATCACCAAGTGACATTACATCATCATTGCGTCCGTCTATCTGAAGGCCATTCCAGTCTATCATAATCGTAAGATTATCGAGCTTATAGTGAGCTGCAGACATGAATGCCTCCCAGATCTGTCCCTCCTGGCACTCACCGTCTCCAAGTATAGTATAAACTCTGTTGTCTGTGCCTCTGCACTTCGCACCTAAGGCCATGCCTACAGCAATAGAGCAGCCCTGTCCAAGTGAGCCTGTAGATGCATCAACACCGGGAGTGGTCTTAACTGAAGGATGTCCCTGAAGCCTTCCGTCTATCTGACGGAGGCCCTTAAACTCCTCCTCACCGAAAAATCCCTTACGGCAGAGT
>CAVALT010000239.1:0-3306 GCA_963589455.1 Clostridiales bacterium | reverse complement strand
TATAAATGCACTTATGCAGAGGAAGGCACTTGCAAGAACCTCTGCACAGCCCGGCAAGACACAGACCATTAACTATTATAATGTTAACGACGAGTATTATTTTGTAGACCTTCCGGGCTATGGATATACCAAGGTCAGCGAGCATGTAAAGGCTGAGTGGGGCAAAATGGTTGAAAGATATTTAAAGCACAGCCCTACTTTAAAAAGAGTGTTTCTGCTGATTGATATCAGGCATAAGCCAAGTGCTGATGACAGACTCATGTTTGACTGGGTTCGTTCGCAGGGCTTTGAGCCTGTGATTATCGCAACGAAGGCAGATAAGCTCGGCAAGAATGACACACCTAAGGCACTTAAACTGATCAGAGAGACACTTGGCCTTGATAAAAAGGAAATACTGATACCATTTTCAGCTGAGACGAAGTCCGGCAGAAATGATATCTATAAATTATTGGAGGATATTTGTTATGGCAAAGATTACAATGCATGACGGAAGCGTTCAGGAAATATCAGAGGACGATGAGCTGTATCTCTCTACACTTCGCCATAGCTGCTCACATGTGCTTGCACAGGCTGTAAAGCATCTGTATCCTAATGCAAAGCTGGCTATCGGACCGTCAATTGCCGATGGATTCTATTATGACATCGATTTTGAAACGCCTATATCCGACAAGGATCTTGATGCTCTTGAAACAGAGATGCGCAAGATTGTAAAGGCAAAGGAAAAATTTGAGTACTTTTCACTTCCGAGAGAAGAGGCTGTTAAGCTTATGCAGGAGAGGGAGGAGCCATATAAGGTGGAGCTTATAGAGGATCTTCCTGAGGGTGAGCTTATATCATTCTTCAAGCAGGGAGATTTTACGGATCTCTGTGCCGGTCCTCATCTTCAGCATACTGGCGAGGTTGGAAAGGCCTTTAAGCTTCGTTCAATTGCCGGTGCATACTGGAGAGGCTCTGAGAAGAATAAGATGCTTACACGTATCTACGGAACAGCCTTTAAGACCAAGGAGGAGCTTCAGGCTTATCTTGATATGATGGAGGAGGCCAAGAAGCGTGATCACCGTAAGCTTGGCAAGGAGCTTGGACTTTTCATGTTCAGCGAGTACGGACCGGGATTTCCGTTCTTCCTTCCTAACGGTATGGTGCTCAGGAATACCCTTATGGATTTCTGGAGAAAGATGCATTATGCAAATGACTATGTAGAGATTTCTACACCTATCATTCTTAATCGTTCACTCTGGGAGACCTCAGGCCACTGGGATCATTATAAGGAGAACATGTATACGACAGTCATCGATGATGAGGACTATGCAATCAAGCCGATGAACTGTCCTGGTTCAATACTCGTATATCAGAATGAGCCGAGATCATATAAGGATCTTCCTCTTCGTTTGGCTGAGTGCGGACTTGCTCACCGTCATGAGAAGCGCGGAGAGCTGCATGGACTTATGAGAGTACGCTGCTTCACTCAGGATGATGCACATATCTTCATTACTCCTGAGCAGATTCAGGATGAGGTTGCGCGCATCGCAAAGCTTATCAATGAGTTTTATGAGGTATTCGGCTTCAAGTATCATGTAGAGCTTTCCACTCGTCCCGAGGATTCTATGGGCTCTGACGAGGACTGGGCAAGAGCCGAGAACGGCTTAAGAAATGCTCTGGATTCAATGGGACTTCCTTATGTTGTTAATGAGGGAGACGGAGCATTCTACGGACCTAAGATTGATTTCCATCTGGTAGACTGCATAGGCAGAACATGGCAGTGCGGAACCATTCAGCTTGATTTCCAGCTTCCGCAGAGATTTAATCTTGAGTACATGGGAGCAGACGGAGAGAAGCATCAGCCTATAATGATACACAGAGTATGCTTTGGTTCTGTTGAGCGTTTCATAGGTATACTTACAGAGCATTATGCGGGCGCCTTCCCAACCTGGCTTGCTCCGGTACAGGTGCGTATACTTCCTGTATCCGACAAGTTTATGGATTATGCAGCTGAGGTATATACTGAGCTTGACAAGGCGGGCATCAGAGTTAAGCTTGACAAGCGCAGTGAGAAGCTTGGCTGGAAGATAAGAGAGGCACAGAAGGACAAGATTCCTTATATGCTTATTGTCGGAGAAAAGGATATGGCTGACAGAACTGTTTCTGTTCGTTCAAGATCAGAGGGAGATCTCGGAGCATGTTCACTTACTGAGTTCATAACAAAGCTTAAGGAAGAGATTGAAACCTTAAAAAAGTAAAATTTCGATAATTTGTCCTTGACAAATCAGTTCGATATGTATAAACTAACAATGTTGTTTTTTGAGAAAAAGGAGGTGTAGACATGTCAATCTGCCCAAAGAATAGATCATCCAGAGCAAGAAGAGATTCAAGAAGAGCTAACTGGAAGATGAGCGCAACAAATCTTGTAAAGTGCAGTAAGTGCGGAGCACTTGTTATGCCTCACAGAGTTTGCAAGACCTGCGGATCATACAATAAGCGTGAGATCGTTAAGATCGAGGCTTGATCGTAATCGATAAGAGTTTGTAAGGCTTCCGGCACTTAGGTGTCGGAGGCCTTTTTGCAACTTACACAGATAAGGATATAAGATGGTAAATATAGCTTTGGACGTTATGGGCGGCGACAGCTGTCCGGACTGCAATATAGACGGGGCATTTGACGCGCTTAATTCAGACGGTGAGATCAGACTCCTGCTTGTTGGGCCTGAGAGTCTCATAAATGAGAAGATATCCGGCTGGAGTGATGAGCTTAAGAGCCGCTGTGAGGTAATTCCTGCAGAAGAGGTTATTACAACCGAGGAGGTTCCTACAAATGCAGTAAGACGCAAGAAGAATTCGAGCATAGTTGTCGGAGCACACTTGATTAAGGAGAATAAAGCCGGAGCCTTTGTTTCTGCGGGCTCCTCAGGAGCAGTACTTGCTGCAGGACAGCTGATAGTAGGAAGAATCAAAGGCGTCAGACGTCCGCCGCTTGCATCCCTGATTCCAACTGAACAGGGCTTTAAGCTGTTCCTTGATCTTGGTGCCAATGTGGATGCAAAGGCCGACTGGCTTCTTCAGTTTGCAAGAATGGGCAGCATTTATATGAATGCTGTGCAGCATATTGATAAGCCGAGAGTTAAGCTTGTTAATCTCGGCGTTGAGGAGGAAAAGGGCAATGCTCTTACCAAGGAGGCACATGCCCTGTTTTCCTCGGCAGAGGATATAAATTACTGCGGATTTATCGAGAGCCGCGATGTTATTTTCGGTGATGCCGACGTTATAGTTGCGGATGCATTTACAGGAAATGCGATAATCAAGAGCATGGAGG
>CAVALT010000238.1:0-3357 GCA_963589455.1 Clostridiales bacterium | reverse complement strand
CTTAAGGTTTCATCACTGGACGGACACAGAATCTCCGTTAGAATTACAGAGCTTCGTGATGACTACGGAAGCTTCAGTGCAATAATTCCCGGCAAGACTCTTAATGAGATCTCCAGGATTATAAGCGGAGAGACAGATTCAGAGGTTAATATCTTCTTCGAAAATGAGAGTGTAATGTTCAGATTTGACAACACTACGGTAGTTTCAAGACTTATAGCCGGTGAGTATTTCAAAATAGACAACATGCTCTCATCAGACTACGGAACCAAGATAACGGTTAACCGCAAGGAGCTTCTAAGCCACGTCGAGAGAGCTATGATTCTGGTAAGAGAGACAGACAAAAAGCCTCTTGTTTTCAAAATCACTGACCAGAAGCTTGAGCTTAAGCTTAATTCCGTTCTCGGAAGTCTTAATTCAGAGCTCATGATCAATAAGACCGGCAAGGATCTTATGATAGGCTTTAATCCTAAATTTGTCATGGATGTGCTTGGAGTTCTGGATGACGAAGAGGTCTCCCTGTACATGATAGATTCCAAATTCCCCGGCTTTATAAGAGATGAGGATAATACCTACAAGTATCTGATACTGCCGATAAGCTTTTATCAGGCAGCATACTGATCGGAGAAGGCATCGATAATATGCTGATTCATTCACTTGAATTGGAAAATTTCCGCAACTATAAGAAGCTCAGTCTTAAGCTGGATGAAGGTGTAAACATATTTTACGGGGACAATGCCCAGGGCAAAACCAATATACTCGATGCTGTATATGTCGGATGCACATCCAAGTCACATAAGCTGTCAAAGGACAGGGAAATGATCAGCTTTGACAGCAATGAGGCCCACATAAGGATTAATCTTACCAGAAGGGCTGTGCCCTACAGGATCGATATGCACCTTAAGAAGAACAGCTCTAAGGGCATAGCTGTCAACGGCATACCGATAAGACGCTCATCAGAGCTGTTCGGCATTGCAAATGTTGTAATATTTGCACCGGAGGACCTTAATATCATAAAAGAGGGACCAGCGGAAAGACGCAGATTTATCAATATGGAGCTGTGCCAGCTGAACAAGCTGTATGTTCACAATCTGATATCCTACAGCAGGGTGATCAATCAGAAAAACAAGGTGCTGAAGGAATATGAATATACAAAATCGGCTGATGATTTTATTGATATTTACAATGAGCAGCTGATCGCCTACGGTACTGAGATAATAAATATGCGGCAGCATTTCACTGATAAGCTTGATTCCATTACCTCGGAAATTCACAGTGAGATTACGGGAAATAAGGAAAAGCTGAAGCTGAGCTATGAGGCCAATACCGCAGCAGACAGGCTTAGGGCAGAGCTCGAAAGATGCAGAGCTCAGGAGCTTCGCATGGGAGCCAGCATAATAGGCCCACACAGGGATGATCTTAAGTTTTCGGTTAACGGAACCGATCTCAGAAATTTCGGTTCTCAGGGACAGCACAGAACTGCGGTATTAAGTCTGAAGCTGGCCGAGATACAGCTTGTAGAGGAGATAACCGGAGAGAGACCGCTGCTGCTGCTTGATGATGTGCTGTCAGAGCTTGACAGAAAGAGGCAGACACAGATGCTCAATTCCATAAGAAACGGACAGACACTTATAACCTGCACGGGTCTGGATGATTTTGTGGATAACAGATTTCATATAGATAAGCTCTTCTCTGTAAATGCGGGAACCGTAACAGAGAAGGTATAAGAGCAGGATAAGGACGATAAAAGGTTATAAGCCGGAGGAAGATACTAATGGCAGAGGAAAAGGACATAATAAACACGGAGCCGGAAGAGGAAAAAAAGAGCTACGAGGTTGAAGGCGGAGAATATGATGCTTCGCAGATACAGATATTAGAGGGTCTTGAGGCAGTAAGAAAGAGACCCGGAATGTATATCGGATCGACCTCGGCACCGGGACTCCATCATATGGTGTACGAGATCGTAGACAACGGTGTAGATGAGGCGCTTGCCGGCTTCTGCAGACACATTTCCGTTACGATCAATGAGGATAATTCCATAACAGTAACCGATGACGGAAGAGGTATTCCTGTAGATACAGAGAAAAAGACCGGAAAATCAGCTCTTGAGGTCGTATATACCATACTTCATGCGGGCGGAAAGTTCGGAAACGGAGGCTACAAGGTTTCGGGAGGACTTCACGGCGTAGGTGCTTCTGTTGTAAATGCACTGTCAGAGTGGCTTGAGGTAAGAGTTAAGCGTGACGGACACATTCACATGCAGCGCTATGAGCGCGGCAAGGTAATGCATCCCGTTAAGATTATAGGAGACTGTCCGGCAGAGGAAACCGGCACAATGGTTACATTTAAGCCGGATGCCGAGATTTTTGAGACAGTAGTATTTGATTATAAGACCATAAAAACAAGACTCAGAGAGACGGCCTTCCTGACAAAGGGACTTGCTATTCACCTTAAGGATGAGAGAGAGCCAAAGCATGATAAGCTTTTCCATTATGAGGGCGGCATTAAGGAGTTTGTAAGCTACCTTAATCAGGCTAATCAGCCGCTTTACCAGAATGTTATATATTGTGAGGGTGATTATCAGAATATAAATGTCGAGGTGGCAATGCAGCATACGGATGCATTTACCGAGAATATATACACCTTCGTAAATAATATCAATACGCCTGAGGGAGGAACTCATCTTACCGGCTTTAAAAATGCGATAACCAAGACCATCAATGATTATGCCAGAGCCAATAAGCTCCTTAAGGATAAGGAGGATAATTTAAGCGGCGAGGATATTCGTGAGGGTCTTACTGCAATTATTTCCGTCAAGATAGAGGACCCGCAGTTTGAGGGACAGACCAAGATGAAGCTTGGTACCTCTGATGCGGCTGCCGCAGTCAACAGGGTAGTATCAGAGCAGCTTACATATTTCCTTGAGCAGAATCCGGCTGTAGCCAAGATTATGTGTGAAAAGTCTATTCTTGCACAGCGTGCAAGAGCAGCCGCAAGAAAGGCAAGAGATCTTACAAGAAGAAAATCAGTGCTTGAGGGAGCCGGACTTCCGGGTAAGCTTGCCGATTGCACAGAGAAGGATCCGACAAGATGTGAGATCTTCATAGTCGAGGGAGATTCTGCATTGGGACCTGCCAAGAACTGCCGCGATATCAGATATCAGGCTGTTATGCCTATCCGAGGAAAGATCCTTAACGTCGAAAAGGCAAGACTTGACAGAATCTATGCAAATAAAGAGATTCAGGGCATGATAACGGCATTCGGAACCGGCATTCATGATGATTTCGACATAAGTAAGCTGCGCTACAATAAGATCATTATCATGAGCGATGCCGATGTAGACGGTGCTCACATTGCAAC
>CAVALT010000237.1:0-3365 GCA_963589455.1 Clostridiales bacterium | reverse complement strand
CCTTGGAACAGACTGTTTTTCAACAATCTGCAATTACAGGGCTATACCAAAGCGCGAAAGGTTGTATAATCATGATATAAGTACTCAGGTCAGTGCCGAGAGAGCAAAGCTTGCAGCTGCCAAGTCGGCAGAGGAGATATTCGATATCATAACGGATTACTATAAGCGCTACGGCTACGGCAGCTTTGCAATGAGCAGAGCCTTCCGCATAAGCGACGACAAGGGACCGCTTAAATTCCTTTCGATAAGCAATGTGGACAATGTTATGCTTGACGATCTTTTAGGCTACGAGCAGCAGAAGAAGGAGCTGCGTGACAACACAGTAGCCTTTCTGAAGGGCAAAAAGGCCAATAATGTGCTGCTCTACGGAGATGCCGGAACCGGCAAGTCTACAAGCGTCAAGGCTCTGATCAATGAATACTTTGACAGCGGCTTAAGGATGATAGAGATATATAAGCATCAGTTCGGAGAGCTGTCCGCTGTAATCAGCGCGATAAAGAACCGCAACTACCGCTTTATCATATTTATAGATGATCTGTCATTCGAGGAGAGTGAGCTGGAGTACAAGTTCCTTAAGGCTGTAATTGAAGGCGGCGTAGAGACAAGGCCTGACAATGTCCTGATCTATGCAACCTCCAACAGGCGTCATCTTGTCAAGGAGACCTGGAAGGATCGCGATGACATGGAGCACAACGGCGATATACACCGCTCTGACACTATCGAGGAGAAGACCTCGCTTGCGGCAAGATTCGGAGTGTCCATTAATTACAGTGCGCCTACGCCTAAGGAGTATTATGAGATTGTGCGTGCACTGGCAGAGAGAAACGGTCTTAACATACCTGAGGAGGAGTTAAGACGCGTGGCCAATATCTGGGAGATACGTCACGGAGGCTATTCCGGACGTGCGGCACAGCAGCTTATTCAGTATCTGGAGAGCAGGGAGGCTTAATCATGGAGAACGTACCCGTGAAAATTGATGAACAGAAGTTTGAGTATCTCAGACTTTTAAGCAGAACCTATAAGAATATTCAGGAGGCATCAACGGAGATAATAAACCTTGAGGCCATACTTAATCTTCCTAAGGGAACGGAGCATTTTGTCAGCGATATTCACGGAGAGTATCTCGCCTTCTCACACATTCTGAGAAATGCCTCCGGCGTTATCAAAAACAAGATAGACCATACCTTCGGAGGCTATGTGAGTCCGGAGGAGAGGTCCACGCTTGCAACTCTTATCTACTATCCGGAGGAGAAGCTTGATTATATCAAGAAGAATGAGACTGATATGGACGGCTTCTATAAGAAGACTCTGCACAGGCTCATTACGCTGCTGAGTGTGGTTACCGTTAAATATACCCGCTCCTATGTCAGAAAACAGATTCCTAAGGAATTCAGCTATATCATAGAGGAGCTGCTGTTCGGAGACACGGTTGCACAGGCCAAGGGAGAGTATAAGGATAAGATTATCCAGACCATTATTGAGACCGGAGTGGCTGATGATTTCATCATCAAGATGTGCGATCTTATAACCCGCATCAGCGTCTACAGGCTGCATGTGCTCGGGGATGTTTTTGACCGAGGCCCGAGTGCGGACCTTGTGTTGGATATGCTCATGAATTATCACAGCATTGATATACAGTGGGGCAATCATGACATACTCTGGATGGGTGCTGCCTGCGGCAATATGCCGTGCATAGCCAATGTTATACGTATCTGCACGCGTTACGACAATCTGCATACACTTGAGGTCGGCTACGGCATAAGCCTGCGCTCGCTTCTTACCTTTGCCATGCAGATATACGGTGATGATCCCTGCGAGCAGTTCAGGCCTAAGGTTGCCTCTGAGGGCAACATGAGCTCCTCGGATTACGAGGCTCTTGCCAGAGTCTGCAAGGCAATTGCCATCATACAGTTTAAGCTTGAGGGCAATATAATAAAGTCTCATCCGCACTATGAGATGGACTCAATGAGACATCTTCATAATATTGATTACAAAAACGGTACGGTTAAGATTGACGGAGTGCAGTATGAGCTCAATGACCGCAATTTCCCGACAGTTGATCCTGAGGATCCTTATAAGCTGACTCCTGAGGAGGAGCAGGTTATGGAGCAACTGCAGGAGGAATTCCTGGAGAGCAAGAATCTGCAGAACCATATAGCCTTCCTCTTTGCAAAGGGCAGCATGTACAAGTGCTATAACGGCAATCTGCTTTACCATGGCTGCATGCCTTTAAACAGCAACGGCTCATTTATGCCGATTATGACGGCAGAGGGACCGAAGAAGGGCAAGGAATGGTTCGATTATGCGGAGCAGGTAGTACGAAGAGGCTATGTTGCATCCAAGCGTCATGATGTTAAGAATAACAGAGACATTGATTTCTTCTGGTATCTGTGGTGCGGCTATAAGTCACCGCTTTTCGGCAAGAAGAAGATCACTACCTTTGAGAGACTCTTTATTAATGACAAGGAGACCTGGAAGGAGGCCAAGAATCCGTACTACAAGCTGATGGACGAGCCTAAGGTTATCATGGATATACTGGAGGAGTTCGGACTTGACCGTGAGCACGGACATATAGTTAACGGACATATGCCTGTTAAGGCAGGCTCGGATCCTGTACATGCAGGCGGCAGAGCCTTTGTAATTGACGGAGGCTTCTCCAAGGCCTATCAGAAGGAGACCGGTATTGCCGGCTACAGCCTGATACTTAATTCTCTCGGCTTTATGCTCGCAGCACACGAGCCCTTTGTATCAAAGGAAAAGGCTATTGTTGATGAGATAGACATCCATTCAACAACAGTTGCGAAGGCGGGCATGGGTGACAGGATGTACAACCGTGATACCGATAACGGCAAGGAGATGCGCAAGCAGATCGAGGATCTCAAGCTCCTGCTGCATGCCTATAGAGAGGGTATGATTACACAGAATTAATTCCAAATTAAGTAACTGTTTAGCACCCATCTCGAATTTGCCACGCAAATCCTCGATGAGGCCGTCCAAAGGCCCTTCGGGCCTTGAACGCCATCAGTATTTCAGCGCAAATTCACCTGCAAGCAGGCAATTCGCACTGAAATACTGATGGTGCTAAACAATTACAAAAAGGCTCCGCGCCGTCTGAAGTATTATTCAGCGGTGCGGAGTCTTTTTTGTAAGCTTTGATCGCGTATTGGCTGCCGTCTAGCGCCTTGATATACGCATGACAAGCAGGAAAAGATATATAAGTGCCGGAATGACTATAAGGCAGAAGATCGAAGCCATGATGAGTCCGTTGTTCTGTGTAAGCAGGCCGTATATCATAAGTACTATGAATGCGGCTATGATTATGAGTCCGATTATGGCTGCTGTTCTTTTAAAGATTGAATGTCTGC
>CAVALT010000236.1:0-3376 GCA_963589455.1 Clostridiales bacterium | reverse complement strand
TGTAGATATCAGGCTCTGACTCCTTATCGAGGTTGATAACCTTGGCATAGCAGCCACCCTCAAAGTTGAACACGCCGTTGTCATCCCAGCCATGCTCATCGTCACCGATAAGCAGACGCTTCGGGTCCGTTGAAAGAGTTGTCTTGCCAGTTCCTGAAAGTCCGAAGAATATTGCCGTATTCTCGCCGTTCATATCTGTATTGGCCGAGCAGTGCATGGACGCAATGCCCTTAAGCGGCAGATAGTAGTTCATCATTGAGAACATGCCCTTCTTCATCTCTCCGCCGTACCAGGTATTAATGATAACCTGCTCGCGGCTTGTGATATTAAAGGCCACAGCCGTCTCTGAGTTAAGTCCGAGCTCCCGGTAATTCTCCACCTTTGCCTTGGAGGCATTATATACAACAAAGTCAGGCTTAAAGTCTGCAAGCTCCTCAGCAGTAGGCTTGATGAACATATTTCTTACGAAATGTGCCTGCCATGCAACCTCAACAATAAAGCGCACAGCCATGCGTGTATCCTTATTTGCTCCGCAGAAGGCATCTACAACATACAGCCTCTTGCCTGAAAGCTCCTGCCTTGCAATCTCCTTAAGCACCTTCCAGTTTTCCTGTGAAAGTGCATGGTTATCATTGGGATAGCTTTCTGAATTCCACCATACAGTGTCTCTGGAATTATCATCTGTTACGATATACTTATCCTTGGGGGAACGTCCGGTATAGATACCGGTCATAACGTTGACTGCGCCAAGCTCACTCAGCTGTCCCTTTTCATAGCCTGTGAGCGACGAATCATTTTCGGCCTCAAAGAGCTGCTCGTACGACGGATTGTATATGATCTCCTTCGTATCAGTTATGCCGTACTGCGTCAAATCAATGCTTGCCATGGCTTAATTACTCCCTTTTACTCATTAATAACCCTGTCACACGTATGTCTGTCTGCTATCGGCACAATCCTGCGTTTTAGGGAAATGCTGATTAGTCAGTATTTTCTTAAATCCGTACGTCAGTTAAAGCTGCTGAAAATGCTGCTGCCGCTTATTTCTCCTATACATGCCGTCGTCAGATTTTACGTGATTTACAAAGTGATTTTATCATATATTGATTTTTTCTCAAATACTTCTGTAAGCATTGCACAACAATGCTTTAATTTATGATAGACTCTACTGTGCGCCACGTCCTGCAGATGCAGAGGACTTATGGCTGAGCCTCGAAGCCCCGGCAGAAGGCCTTTTATTAAGCAGGTTTGGATACGTTTATAAAAAGCATCCGTCCACCCTCTGCAGCATTGCGTGCAGCTAAATACTCAGGAGTGATCACATGATCCACTATTCATATGAATTTCTTTCCCTATTAATATTATTCCTTATATCAGGCTCAATACTCCGAAGGTGGAGGATAAGTCTGCGCTCGGGCCGTTTTTTCTCGTGCTGCATTCTTATAAATATTCTGGCGGCACTGTCCAACATGGCGGCATATTATACCCTGGATCACATTCATAAGCTGCCGCTATGGATCAGCTATACCGCAAACTCGCTTTACTTTATCCTCATTTATACTCTCATAGCCGGCTATACCCTCTACATTTCCTCTCAGATAACGCGATTCTCTGAGGATAGACAGGTTCATAGATCCGTCCTTATCCTGTATACGGTATTATATGCCCTCTGTATTTTCTCAGTGCTTGTCACTCCCTTTACAGGCTTTATTTTCAGCTTTGACATCAATCTGAGCTATGACCGCGGTCCGCTGTGGATATCCGGGCATATTCTGCTTACGGCTTCATTGTTTCTCGTTTTATATTTTATTTTTCATTCGCATAATACACGCAGCAATCCTTATATCAGGCTCGTTAAATATATCATACCCTCACTGTATGCCTCGGTTTTATTCAAGCTGCTGTTTCCGCTTGCCAATATCGAGACCTTTATCGGAGCTCTGACCGGACTCTTTATTTTCATATATATACAGAACATCCGTCCGGAATCAGATCCGACAACAAGACTTCGCAACCTTGAATCCTTCATAGAATACCTGAGATACCTCGAGCGGAAAAAGGAAAGCTTTCAGGTTATTCTGATCTCACTCAGAGACTTTGGTTCAATCAACAGCACTATAGGCTATCCTGGCGGAAATGAAATTCTATACAGAGCCGCAAGATGGCTTTCAGACTTCTATGAGGGCAGCCAGCTGTTCCGCTACGGCCCGGTATCATTTGCAGTTATACTTTCACTTGACGCTGATGATGATACAGAGAAAAATGTTCACCGCGTTATAGACAGCTTTCCGCAGTCCTGGACCTGGAAGGATCAGTCCTACCACATACCTGCTTTTTTTGTAGACTATGTCTGCACCGAGCTCGACGGGGATCCCTACAAGGTAGTTGAGGCGCTTGATTTTGCAAGGAAGGAGATGCAGAACACTCCGACAGATCACATACATTTTAATAAGGAGCTGGCAGAAAAGCTCTCAGCCAGAACCGGTCTTGTCAGATATCTGAGAGAATCTATTGATGCGAGAAGATTCGAGGTTTATCTTCAGCCTATCTATTCAGCAAAGGATGGCTGCTTCACCTTTGCCGAGGCCCTGCTCAGGCTTCGCGGTGCTGACGGAAGATATATTTCTCCGGAGATTTTTGCTACTGTAGCCGAAGAGTCAAGGCTTGACCCTGCCATGAACCGCCTGCTTATAGAAAATGTATGTGCCTTCCTCGGAAGCTATCCTGAGCTTCCGATCACCTCAGTCTCTCTTAACCTCACCATGCAGCAGCTTCAGGATGTAGGCTTTGCTGATGCTCTGACCGCTGCCATAAGGAAATACAGTGTTCCGGATAAGCGGATTGCTCTCGAGGTTACTGAACGCATCCTCTTAAGCAGTGATACAACGGTTCAGCTTTCGCTGCTCAAGCTCAGACTCTCGGGCTTCACGCTTCTGCTGGATGACTTCGGCACAGGCTACTCAAATTTTGCAGCTCTTCTGCGCTGCCGTTTTGATAAGATCAAGCTGGATAAGAGTCTTATTGAGGCTAATGACAGGAAGAGCCTCGATATAGTTTCTACTCTCATCACTCTCTTTCACAATAACGGGCAGACTGTTGTTGTTGAAGGAATCGAGACTGCTGAGCAGAAGGATTCCATCCTCTCAGCCGGCGCGGATTTCATACAGGGATATTACTATTCAAGGCCGCTTCCGCTTGATGAATACGTTGACTTTATAACCGAGCATAATAAAAAATGACGTCAGGGTCCCAAGCTCAAAAGTCCTCCTGCAAGCAAGAAAAGCGTCGGATTTTGAAGCTTTTGACCCTGGTATTGCAGGTTAAAATGAAGTCAGGGGCAAAGGTCTTTGCCCCTGACTGATACCAGATTGCTCCGCAC
>CAVALT010000235.1:2816-3388 GCA_963589455.1 Clostridiales bacterium | reverse complement strand
GCCCTTTAAATCTGATGCATCTGCTGACGCTGCCTCTGTTGTCTCAGCGGCTGCTTCTGTAGCTGCCGAAGATGATGCAGCTGCAGTTGTTGACTCAGTTGATGATGAGCCGCAGCCTGCAAGTCCTGCTGCCATAACAGCAGCGGCACCAAATGCCAGAAGTTTTCTTAAATTCTTGTTCATAATAGCCTCCCTTTAAATATAAGACATAGATTTTTTACAAGTTTTTTTCTTTCTTACGTGAGACATGATACGGAAGCCCGGTAAAAAATATAATCGTGTCTATGTAAAGGTTGAGTAAAAAGCATTTTTATCATAGGCTCAGCCTATATCAAACCGCATTTTTCAGATATTTTACTATGGTCTTCTGCTTTGCTATAAATTAAGAAACGCTGATTAAGGCGTTTCCTACGCCGGATTTGCGCTGCGAAGCAGCAGCTTCTTCTGTAAATCCGTGCGATCCGCCGGAGGCTGATAAGGAAATGCTGATTTAATCAGCATTTCCTTATCCAACATCATTTAAGGCAATATAGGAGATCATTTTATGAACATCAGAAAAACCTATCTTCACT
>CAVALT010000235.1:0-2806 GCA_963589455.1 Clostridiales bacterium | reverse complement strand
GGCATAGCCCTGGTGCTTGGACTGCTGATTGCTTTCGGAATCAGGCCGGACAACGGAATAAGCTCACTTGGAGTACATGTGCTTGCGGTAACCGTAGCGTCACTGTATCTGTGGCTGACTGTTAATACGAGCTGGTGCTCGCTTTTATTTCTGGGACTGCTTGTAATGACCGGTGCCATGACTCCCAATGCGGTATGGGCAGGCTCGATGGGACACTTTGCAGTAATAACCATGATTGTATTTTCAATGCTTAATTATGCGCTTAAGGACACAGGTGTCATCGACAGGATTGCAGCCTGGTTTATCACAAGGAAAATCGCACGCAGACGTCCCTATGTATTTTTAGGACTCTTTTTTCTGTCAAATCTCGTTATAGGCATGTTTGTCGATAATCTGTCACTTGCAGTTATATATGTAGGAATAGCAGCCGTACTTGCTGAAAAGATAGGTGTTAAAAAGGGCGATCCGTTCTATGCATGTATGTTTATAGGCATACTCTGGTGCAACGTTGTCATATCCATAGCTTCACCTATAGCTCATGCACCGGTTCTTATACTTATAGGCATGATGCAGAACCAGCTTGGAATAAGCGTAAGCTACGGACAGTGGCTCAGCATAGGCGTACCCTTCGCAGCAGTTATGTTTGTGGTCATGATGATTGCTGTTTTCATATGGAGGCCTGATGCATCTGCTTATCTGAGCTTTGATTTTGACGGCTTCAGAAAGGCTGAGGCCGAGCAGGTATGGGATAAGCGCAGCAAGATCACAGCTGTGGTATTTATACTTGCAGTGCTTGCAATACTGCTTCCGGAGGTGCTTAAGGGTGTATTTCCGACAGTCTGCGGCTATCTGTCTGATATAGGCGTAGTTGTGCCTGCAATACTTGCGGTCTGTGCACTCTGTCTTATTCAGACCGATGGCAAGCCCATACTTGATTATGCCAGGGCTGCCGGAACACTGCCGCTGTCTGCAATCATATTCGCAGGTGTGGTATGCGTAATGTCAACACCATTTTCCTCAGAGGACACAGGCATCAGTGTATGGCTGTCCAACATAATACAGCCGGCATTTGCCGCATTATCTCCGCTCACAGCAATGATACTGCTTACCCTGGCCGCCCTGATAATGACTAATTTCCTGTCAAATGTCGTTACTATGGTTATCTTCTTTAATATAGGTGTGGCTCTGCTTGGAGGCGGTGAGCTTAATATCGGGGCATATGCCGTAATTATCGGCTTTGCATCATCTATGGCAGCGCTTACCCCGTCAGCGTGTGCTCCTGCTCCGCTTATATTCGGACCCGGCCATGCGACGGTCGGCGGCGTGCTTAAGGCCAATCTGGTCTTCATACTGCTGAGCTTCGCAGCTATACTGCTGCTGGTTTATCCGCTTGCCTCAATTATTCTGTTCTGATTTATAAGGAAATGCTGATCAAATCAGCGTTTCCTTAACAAGCAAAAAAGATGATACTTCAGTCAGCTGACTCCGGTATCATCTTTTTTATTTTCACAGATTGTTCACAGGAATTATTAGCACTCGCTATTGACGAGTGCTAATAAAGGTGTTATAACATAGGCATAACAAAGGAAGAGAGAAATCGAGATCCTTTGCAGGAATGATTGTTAAGGCTTTAAGCCTTGTGAATAATAAGGAGGATTTGACTTATGTTTATGCCTAGTATTTTTGGAACCAATTTTGTTGATAATTTCTTTGATGATTTTGATCAGCGCAAGAACAGAGAGTACGCACAGCTTCCGAGCTTTATGAAAACTGATATCAAGGAGAGCGAGGATGGCTACGAGATAGACATCGAGCTTCCGGGCTTTGACAAGCAGGATGTCAAGGCACAGCTTACCAACGGATATCTGATCATCTCGGCTGAGAAGACTGAGAATAAGGAGGAGAAGGATGATAAGAAGAAATTCGTTCGTAAGGAGCGTTACACCGGCAGCTGCAGCAGAAGCTTCTATGTAGGTGATACTCTTACACAGAATGATATCAAGGCTAAGTTTGATAAGGGCGTGCTTACTCTTAATGTTCCGAAGCACGTTGAAAAGCCGGTTGAGGATAATAAGTTTATCTCAATTGTCTGATCCTGCTTAACTGCTCCTGTAATTAACCATAATAGTTGTTTTCCTTTTTTAGGGGCTGTCGCACTAAGCGGCAGCTCTTTTTTATAAGGAAGTGCTGATTTAATCAGCATTTTCTTATAAAGCCTCCGGTGGATTGCACGAATTTGCTTTAGGATTAGCTGCTTCGCAGCGCAATTCCGGCGTGGGAAACGCTTTAATCAGAGTTTCCTTATATATTGCTCCGATAAGCTCCGAAGCTTACCTCCGGCTGATCAGCCTTATGCTCTCCTATCATTTTTTCCATCCAGATCATATCGTACCACTCTCCGAATTTATAACCGCTGTCATGAAATATTCCGACATCCTTAAAGCCAAGTCTGTGATGAAAGCGTATACTGTCATCAGTAAGATGCGTGCTGTCAGATTTAGGCAGGGCTATGCAGGCATTCATATTAAGTATGCCCATGGACCTCAGCCGTTTCTCCAGATGATTGTAAAGTGCTCTGCCTGTGCCGCAGCGATGCATATTTTCCGCAACATAAACCGTAGTTTCTACCGACCAGTCATAGGCTCTGCGATCCTTAAAGCAGGCTGCGTAGGCGTAGCCAATTATCTGTCCCGCTTCATCAACAGCCTTAAGATATGGATATTTTTCTGATATGCTCTCTATACGTTTCCGGAACTCTTCTATTTCCGGAGCCTCATATTCAAAGGTAATGGCTGTATTCTCCACG
>CAVALT010000234.1:0-3397 GCA_963589455.1 Clostridiales bacterium | reverse complement strand
GGCAGAGACTCAGTTTAATCTACCGAGACGTCAGGCCAACGGCATGGATTACAACCGGCTGTCTATGCTTATTGCTGTTCTTTCAAAGCGGGCACGGCTTGACCTTAACAATCTTGATGCTTATGTAAATATAGCAGGAGGCCTGCGGGTTACTCAGCCTGCAGCTGATCTTGCAGTCTGCGCAGCACTGATATCAGCATTTAAAAATACTGTTATTCCCGGTGATACGGTAATATTCGGGGAAATCGGACTGTCGGGTGAAGTAAGAGCAGTTCCGCAGGCAATGGAAAGAGTACGTGAAGCATCAAAATTAGGCTTTAAGCGGGTAATAATGCCTGAAATCAGCATAGCAGCTCTCAGACGCTCAGGAACGGAAATAGACAGACTCGGAGCAGAGATTGTAGGTGTAAGATATTTAAATGAGCTGTTTGCACTCCTTTGAATATCAGGTTTATTAAGGATATAATTTATGGCAGAAAAATTAGTAGCTTTATTTACAGAACAGCTTGCAGGAAAACTGAGCGGCTCTGTTATATGCTTTATTGTTTCACTTTTTCCTATTCTGGAGCTTAGAGGAGGACTTCTGGCTGCTTCACCGGCATTCCTTGATGTACCTATGCTTAAGGCACTCCCACTTTGTATAATAGGAAATCTGCTTCCGATTCCTTTTGTTTTGCTTCTCATAGAGAGGATAATAAGCTGGATGGAAAAATGCAGACTGACCTCAGGTGCTGCAGGCTGGCTTAGGAACAAGGCAGAGAAAAACAAGGATCAGATAGTTAAATTTGGCTTCTGGGGTCTTGTATTGTTTGTCGGTATTCCACTTCCGGGAACAGGCGCCTGGACAGGCAGCCTTGTTGCCGCACTTCTGCATATGCCGTTTAAGAAGGCCTTTGCAGCCTGCGTGCTGGGTGTGCTTATGGCTTCTGTTATTATGTGTGTTGTATCCTATGGAATACTCGGAAGCTTCTTCGGATAAAATAATACCGAAATCAAAGCAGAAAATACTTGCAATGTATAAAAATAGATGATACAATACAAAAGCTGTCAGTCACATTTATCTGACAGCGTAAAGGGGCATCATCCAATGGTAGGATACCGGTCTCCAAAACCGTCAATCTGGGTTCGAGTCCTAGTACCCCTGTTATATTATATACCTATAGAGAGTGCGCGAGAGACAAGCTCGTTGACCGCACAGCAACCGCTCATATGAGTAAGGTGCTAAAGCTTGGCTGATGGGTTACAGATTGATTATGTAGCCTGAGGCTTTGGCCTCAGGTTTTTTTTAGCAAAATCTGCAAAGGAGTACGAATGAATAAAAGATTTTTCACATCTGAGTCGGTTACTGAGGGACATCCGGACAAGGTTTGCGATCAGATATCGGATGCAATACTTGATGCTATCATTGCCAATGACCCTGATGCTCATGTAGCCTGTGAGACCTTTACAACAACAGGTACAGTTATCTGCATGGGAGAGATAACCACATCAGCTTATGTTGATGTTCAGAGCATAGCAAGAAGCGTAGTTAATGATATTGGCTATAACAGGGATGATATGGGCTTTAACGGCAATTCCATCGGTGTTATGTCGGCTATTCATGAGCAGTCTCCTGATATTGCAATGGGTGTAAATGAGGCACTTGAGTATAAGGAAGGCGAAACAGACGAAGCAAATCTTCAGGGAGCCGGAGATCAGGGCATCATGTTCGGATATGCCTGCAATGAAACAGAGGAGCTTATGCCGCTTGCAACCACACTTGCACATAAGCTTGCAATGCGTCTTACAGAGGTAAGAAAAAACGGAACCTTTGATTATCTCAGACCGGACGGCAAGACCCAGGTTACAGTTGAGTATATTGATGAGAAGCCTGCCCGTATTGAGGCAGTTGTACTTTCAACCCAGCATTCGGCAGATATCAGTCTTGAGGTTCTTCGCAGGGACATGATAAATGAGGTCATCAGAAAGATAATTCCTGCTGAACTTATTGATGATGATACCAAGTTCTTTATCAATCCGACCGGCAGATTTGTTATCGGCGGACCTGAGGGAGATACCGGTCTTACCGGACGCAAGATTATAGTTGATACCTACGGCGGAGCTGCAAGGCACGGCGGCGGAGCCTTCAGCGGAAAGGATCCCAGCAAGGTAGACCGTTCAGCAGCCTATGCTCTTAGACATATTGCCAAAAATGTAGTAGCAGCAGGCTTTGCAGACAGATGTGAGATTCAGGCAGCTTATGCAATAGGAGTTGCGAAGCCGGTTTCAATTATGGTTGATACCTTCGGAACAGGCAAATATACAAATAATCAGATTGAGGATGCAGTAGCTAAGGTATTTGATCTCAGACCGTACTCAATCATCAGGGATCTTAAGCTTAAGAGACCTATCTATCGAAAGACTGCGGCATATGGTCATTTCGGAAGAAATGATGAGGACTTTACCTGGGAGAAGCTTGATAAGGTAGAAGAGCTTAAGGCAGCTATAAAGGCCTGAGGACTGCGTGAGCACATAGTGCAGGGGCAATCCGGTATCGGTTGGGACAAAACACTTTTGACCCAACAACATTATATATAAGCTGAGAAAATCATAGTCAAAAGCTTTTGGCCATGATATCATACAGGAAAGAGGCGTATAAGCCGGGTCAAGGGATATTGACCCGGCTTATGCATATACAACAGTTTAAATGTGAAAGGAAGCCTGTTTTTGCAGGCTGTTATCTGTCAGATTATGGAAAATTTACAGGGAAAATGCGTAGTTCTCGGTGTCACTGGAGGTATAGCAGCCTACAAGACTGCTTATGTTGCATCTGCACTCCATAAGGCAGGTGCCGATGTACATGTTGTTATGACAGAGCATGCAACAGAATTCATTACTCCGCTCACCTTCGAAACACTTACTAACAACAAGTGTACTGTTGATACCTTCGATCGTAATTTCAAGTATGATGTTCAGCATATTTCACTTGCAAAGGCAGCTGATCTTATTGTAATTGCTCCCGCAACTGCAAATATCATTGCAAAGCTCGCACACGGTATTGCAGATGATATGCTCACAACCGTTGTTCTGGCTGCAAAATGCAAAAAGATAGTTGCACCGGCCATGAATACGGCCATGCTGGAGAATCCTGTAACCAGGGATAATATTGCAGCTCTCAGAAAATACGGCTTTGATATCATTCCCTCAGCAGAAGGCTATCTGGCATGCGGGGATACAGGAAGCGGCAAGATGCCTGAGCCGGAGGTTATCTGTGACTGGGTATGCAGAGAGCTGGCCTGTGAAAAGGATATGCAGGGTATCAGGGTGGCTGTAAGTGCAGGCCCCACAAGAGAAGCACTCGATCCTGTGAGATAGTTGCCCCGGCCATGAATACGGCCATGCTTGAGAATCCCATAAC
>CAVALT010000233.1:0-3400 GCA_963589455.1 Clostridiales bacterium | reverse complement strand
GGCCAAGGCTTGAAGAGCCTCTGGCCAGCTACATCGAGGATTTGCGGAGCAAATTTGAGATGGGTACTAAACAGTTACAAATGAAGTTAAAAATAACCGGGTTTCATAGAAACCCGGTTAAATATCATGCACCAGAGAAGGCTCGAACTCCCAACCTTTCGGTCCGTAGCCGAACGCTCTATCCAATTGAGCTACTAGTGCACGGTCAACAGACACAATGGTTATTATATCATAATGTCTTCATTTGTCAAATAAAAAATATAAATTATTCGGCTGAAAATATTATTCGGCTACAAAGGCCTTAATCTTGTCCATGCTCTCCTGACTTAATATGTGCTCTATGCGGCAGGCATCATTTTCAGCCACCTCAGGACTTACTCCAAGCTTCTCCAGAAACTTTATAAGGGTTCTGTGTCTTGAATATACGCCCTTTGCAAGCTCCATGCCGTGAGGGGTAAGCTCGATATATCCGCTGTCATCTACAGTGATCAGCTCTTCCTTCCTCAGCAGGCCGACAGCACGGCTTATGCTCGGTCTTGAATAACCGAAATGATTAGCTATATCTATGCTTCTGACTGCGCCCCTCTCGCGCTTCAGTATAAGTATGGATTCTATATAATCTTCTCTTGACTCGCTCTTAGTTAATGCCACTTTACTGCTCCTGATCTGTCTCCGTCATGATGGCTGTTCTGTTTAATGTACAGCAATTTATCTTAAAGAAACGCTTATTAAACAGCATTTCAAATAATCGTAACTGCTCAGCACCCATCTCGGGACAAAGGTCCGAAGAACCTTTGTCTCCTTCCGTATTTCAGCATAAATTCACCTGCAAGCAATCTATTCACGCTGAAATACGGAAGGTGCTAAACATATACAAATAATCTTACCAATACCCGTGGGCTCTGTCAAGAAATCCTGAAGTCCCTTATCTCAAGCTGAATGCTTTTCCTGCCGGCAAATTCATTGATTTTCGGATAGTAGAGTATGCTGATGCTTCCGGCTGCGGCTATTTCCGCCTGGAGACTCTCAGCATCGCCGAACATAATGCCGTCAGCTGCTGCTCCGTATTCATCTCTGAGTCTGAGCTTCAGTGCATTTTTCTGTTTGCCGAGCACTCTCATGTCAGAAACTCTTATATTCTTTGCGGCAAATGCCGGCTTTTCAAAGTCCTTGCCGAACGGTGCCAGAGCCTCTATCTCATTTATCAGCTTTTCGCTTACATAGCCTATGGGCATAGGTGCATCTATCCATATCTTCTGCGTAAGCTCTGCCTCCGTAAGCTGTGCATCATCGTTGAGCTTCCTTCTCAGTGCATCCAGCTTATCCGTCTCAAGGCTTAAGCCGGCGGCAAGCTTATGTCCTCCGAACTTTGTCATAAGCTCTGATGCTGCGCACAGTGCCTCAAACATGTCATAGCCTTCTATCGACCTTCCGCTGCCCTTAAGGCCCTCTCTGGCATCGGTTATAACCATGGTCGGCTTATAGCAGCTTTCCCTTATGCGGCCTGCAACTATGCCGGCAAGTGATTCATGCAGTCCCGGAATATATACCACAAGCACATTATCATCCTGATACTGCTCCTCTATAAGCTTCATTCCGGCTTTTACTCCGGTCTCTGTCATAGCCTTTCTTTCCTCGTTCAGCTCCTTAAGGTGTACCGCAAGCTGCTCTGCTTTCTCCGCATCCTCTGTCATAAACAGCTTCAGGGCGGTATCCGCTGTCTCAAGTCTTCCCCCTGCATTAATACACGGCCCTATGACAAAGCCTATATGATAGGCATTTATATCTTTGCCCTCCAAGTCAAGTATATTAATCAGCGTTCTTAATCCAAGGTCATCGCTGCCGCATTTTCCGCTTCCGTCAGGCCTTATGCAGCCGTTCATAACCTTAAGGCCCTCCCTGACTATGATACGGTTTTCGCCGACAAGCGGCATAATATCACCTATTGTCGCCACGGCCGCAAAATCAATATACTTAAGCCATGCCTTATCCGGGAGCCCGCAGGCCTCAAACAGACATCTTATAAGCTTCCAGGCAGTTACGGCTCCGCATATCTCCTCTGTCGGATATCTGCTTCCCTCACGCTTAACATCCACAACTGCATCGGCAGGCGGCAGCACCTCATCGCCGTCTGCATCACGTCTTATGCTGTGATGATCTGTTACAACCACGGTCATGCCGCTGTCCTTTGCTGTCTGCAGCTCTTCCACAGCTGCTATGCCGTTGTCGCAGGTAAGGATCAGGGAAATGCCTTCATTTACAGCCTCATCGACTATCCTTGCATTTATGCCGTAGCCGTCATTTATTCTGTCGGGAATACGGGCATCTGCCTCAGCGCCAAGCTCCTTCAGTCCCTTCAGCAGTATACAGGTTGAGCATACTCCGTCTATGTCATAGTCGCCTACCACGCGTATTCTCTTCTTATTTCTTATTGCTTCAAGTATAAGCTCGGCGGCCTTTTCCATATCCGGAATCAGCTTTTCATCATAAAGCTCCTCCAGGCCTCCGTTCAGAAACAGATCTATATCCTTATATTCATAAATGTTTCTGTTTCTTAATATCCTTGCTGTAACGGGATCGATTCCGAACTGCGCGGCTATTGCCCTGAAATCAGCCTTCTTCGCATATACATACCAGCTGCTCTTCATGCTCATCTTCTGAATTTGCTTATATCAAGCATAACTACATCATGATCGCCGGGTACATCCCCGTCTTCTCCAGCTTCCTCAGACTCAAAATCCGTTCCTGCAAGAGCATCGTCATCTGTATCATCAGACCAGGCACCGATGTTGGTGCTCCTCTGCCTTCTGCTTATGTCGCTTATGCGTTCGCCCGTATAATCATCGTAATCATCATCCTCGTCAAAATAATCGTCATAGGCATCCTCATAGCCAGGATTCATTGTGAGATCGCCAAAGATTACTGCAAGCTCCGGATTATCATTTTCCGCTTCCGTAAATACCTGTGCGAGCTTATCAAAATAAAGCATCAGGTCAAAATCCAGATCCATCATATCACCCATAGGCATGAAAATGCCTATAACCGTGGGCTCTGCTATGGATGTCAGCTCATCATAAAGAGCATCTGTGCTTCCGCCGTACTTCGATTCGGTGCCAAGCTGCTCTGCCAGATATTTCTGCGTTTCTTTTATACTCTTGGGTACACTTAGATCAAGTATTATCTTCCTCATAATCATTTATCTCCGTATAACAGTTAAAAATTATACCATTCAATAACGGTCTGAAAGCGGCCTGAACACGAATTAAGGAATCGCTGATTAAAGCGTTTCCTCTGCCGAATTTGTGCTGCGAAGCAACAATTTCGCCTGTAAATCCGTGCGAACCAGCGGAGCTCTTAAGGAAATTGAAAACAGATTGAACACGGATTGAGCGTGGATTAA
>CAVALT010000232.1:0-3410 GCA_963589455.1 Clostridiales bacterium | reverse complement strand
CTCTTTACCGTAAGCTTTTCTGAGACCACGGCCCAGCTGCTGGATAAATACAATCGGCGATTGTGTCGGTCGAAGCATAATCACCTGATTTACCTCGACAATATCAACACCCTCATTCAGGATCTCAACAGAGAAGATATAATCTAACGGTTCACGGCCTGCTTCCGCATCCTCCTCATTCATGGCAAGACGCTCAAACGCAGCCTGCCGCTCAGCCTCTGATGCACTTCCGTTCAGTGCTATGGTTCTAAAATTCTTTCCTGTAGAGGGATTTATGGATGCATTGAACCTGGAAGATAACTCCTCAGTCTCTCTGATGCTGCTGCAGAAGATCAGACCCTTAACCTTTTCTCCGCTGCATCCATAATAATCTGCCTGCCGTATTATGTGCCTTACGCGCTCATCACTGGTAAGTGCCGAAAAATCACGATTTGCCTCCGCATCATCACCAATAATTGCCAGATCAGTAATTCCAAAGTAATGAAACGGACAAAGGAGGTTTTCCTCCATCGCCTGCTGCAGTCTGATCTCATACGCAATCTGATAGTGAAACAGCTCGTAAACATTTCTGCCTTCAGCATTGTCATCTCGCTTATCAGGCGTAGCGGTCATTCCTAGCCAAAGCTTAGGCGTGAAATGCTTCATTATCTTCTGATAGGTATCAGCCGGAACATGGTGCGCTTCATCTAAGATAATGCAGTCAAATGCATCCTTTTCATACTGCAGCAGATGCTCATCACGATTAAGTGTCTGCACGGTTGCAAACACATAATCTGCATCATAATCAAGATATCCTGCACCGACCAGTCCCATGGATACTGACTTCGAAAATATCTTTTCATAGGAGCGTTTTGTCTGTCTGGCCAGCTGACCCCTGTGAACCAGGAACAGCACTCTTTTAAATCCAAGCTCCCTCATGGCAAATGCGGATGCATAGGTTTTTCCGGTGCCGGTTGCAGAAATCAGCAGCGCACGGTTTTCTCCTGCTGCAAGAATCCTTTTCAGATTCGTAATAAAGCCGACCTGCATGCTGTTAGGCTGCAGCTTATACTGCTCAATCGAGGTGATTTCTTCCTGCCTGGCAATCTCACGCTGATGCCTGATAATCTCATATTTTGCGCAGTACTGCTCATAAAAATCATCAAATTCCAGTGCAAAGTCAGAATTCCATAATTCATTGAACTCAGCAAGAATCGACTTTGCAACCTCGCCCTGCTCTGTTGATATCAGCCTGGTATTCCACTCCCTGCTGCTTGTAAGCGCAGCACTCGTAATATTTGAGCTGCCGATAATTATCCGGTAGATTTCTTCATTTCTGAAAATATAGCCCTTTGTATGAAAGCCGTCTCCCGCGGCATCTGCATCATACATTCTGAGCGTGATATTTGACAGCCCCTGAAGCTTCTTCAGAGCTCTCGGCTCACTGAAGTTCAGATAATTTGTTGTCAGAATTTCACCTTGGATATTTTTCTTTTCAAGCTCCTGCAGTGTCTGGAGGAGCGGGGTGAGTCCGCTCATTGTGATAAATGCGACGCTTATCTGGAATTGATCACAGGACAGGAGCTCATCCTCGATGGATGAGAGTACCTTCTTGCCCTCCTTATGATTGTTCGATACAAATTGCGGCCTATAGAGGCTGCTCGAAACAACCGAGCCGTCTATATAGGCCGTTTCAAAGCCTGATCGTATATCATCTAAATTCTTCATGTTTTGTCCAAAAGTATTTTGCTGCTAACTGTTACTGGTATCATTATAATTAATCAGGCCTGGATGCTTCAACTTTATTATGGAAATGCTGAGTAATTTCTTTATTCGCCTCTTTTTCTGCCGAACATCTGAACCCAGTAATACTTGTATTCCGAGTCAGGATCATAAACAAAGCCTATAGCACTTCTCGTAAATCCCTCTTTCAGAATATTTGCTCTGTGGCCCTTGGAATTCATCCATGCTTTAACAACTAACTTTGGAGTTGACTGGCCCTCTGCAATATTTTCGCCCTCAGCCTCGCACGCTATGCCGACTTCATCAAAGGCAGTAAAGCAGATAGTACTGTCAGGCCTTACATGTGAGAACTTCTCTGTTATTTCTTCTGCACGTACATTGCAGGCTTCAGCGATGGTGTCATCCCACTCAAGCTCATCAAGCCCATTTGCAACACGCTTCTTGTTGATCAAATCAAAGCATTTCTGTGCATAGTCGCTGTAATCCTTTTCCTCCTCAAAGCTTGCTGAGGTGCTGTAGTTTGATGAGGATATTGTTTTGTTTCCGGAGCTTGAGCCTGATGAACCCGAGCCTGATGAGCTCGAATCTGATAAATCCGAGCTTGATGAATCTGAGCTTGATGAATCTGAGCTGGTTTTGTAGACTGTGCCGTTATTAGCTATAATAACATTTGAACCTCTTTTACCTGAGGACGAAGCGGCTGCTGCAGCTGAGGATGTCACCGTGGTTAAAGCTGAAGCTTCCGTCACTGTGGATGCCATTCCGGCTGAAGCTGCTGTCTGCGCTGTTGCTGTTGTCTGAGTAGTTGTGGCTGCGGCCCCGGTGACAGTTGTGACTGCGGTTGAGGCTCCGGTTGCAGCACCTTTTGTGCCTGAAGCTGTATTTCCTGCGACGCCCGTCTGTGCCATGGTCTGTATGACTCCGTTCTGTACCCAGCCTCCGTTTGCATTTACCGTATATCCGTCAGGGGTAGTTGTATTTGCAAGCATATAACCGTCAGCATCAAAATAATAGCACTCAGCTATGCCGTCACCGTTTCCGTCAATCCACTGCCAGCCATTGTTATACCAGCTCGTACCATCCACGCTGGTTGCATACCACCAGCCCTGTGAATTCTGCGACCAACCTGAAGCCAATACCGGACTTGCTGCCATGATGGATGCTAATACCGCTGTTCCTACTAAGCCTGCTCTATATTTCTTTTTCATTTTGTTCTCCTTTTTCTTAATCCGTTTCTTTTATTGACGGGATGCGGACATTTTCCTGGACTATTTATCCTTCAATAATCCGCAGCACCGACTTATTTTTTGTCCTTACACTTATAAAGAGACGGATTTTTTCAAAAAGGTTTTAAGTTTTTTACATTTTTGCAAAAAAATAAGCAGGATGCTTCGTGTTGAATGCATCCTGCTAAGTTATGACCTGTTATTACCTTTTCCGGTGATGAGTCGTTTCAGTTAACGAATTAATCATTTCTCCCTTATTAACGGATATCCGCTCACTACTCATTCGTTTCCACATGCTGCTCCAAATCCGGCGTGGGAAACGCTTTAATCAGCGTTTCCTTAACTATACATCTATCACCTATCCAGCTCGTGACTGGGACATTGCGTTCCCTTAATATATCGTAGCATTCATGCTGTTATATTCTTCGAAGAGCTGCAGACACGCATCGCGGTCCAGCTCAA
>CAVALT010000231.1:0-3410 GCA_963589455.1 Clostridiales bacterium | reverse complement strand
TTAATGCACTGTACTATCAGTATATTGCACCTGAGATGGAGATGGGCGAGACCTTTGCACTTATCCACTCAGATGAGTGGACCAGCTTCCGTATAGGACCGAAGAGCTTCTATACCGGCGGCCAGCCGGCTGATCAGGTAGAGAAGTATGTACACCATATAATCGGTAAATTTGATCGCGGAGTTAAGAGCCCGCTGGCAGTTAAGATAACAACGGAGAACAGCCTGCTCTATCCTATGGCCTCGGCCGAGGATAACTGTGCCTGGGTATGCAAGACCATGTTCAATATCTGGGGCATGGCAGCAATGTACAAGAAATATAAGATTTCCGTAGAGGATACAGAGGATGTGGCTTATAAGTCTGCAGACGGCAAGACTGAGACCAAGCCGTATCAGGTTAAGATAAAGTGCGGAGCTCTTAATCCTTCAGATTCAAGCCTGACACGTGATTTCTATGTTAATCCTGCTTCGGAAAATTCAAACCTGGTATTCACAGTTCAGCCTAACAATATCAACGGCTCAATAGGAACCTTCGGAAAGCTCAGCGGCTACAGGATAACAGCCGGAATCAACCCGAAGACTGCCAAGACCGTTAATTATCCTTCGGACTTTATTAATTTCATGAAGGATTCGTCAAGGGTATCTACGGATGCCATAGATTACAGCAGTGAGGCGGTCGAGAAGGAGATCAAAAAGGTCAATAACGATATCGCCATAGTTCCTGTTGATATATATTTCGTAGACTGGATGAATTCAGTAAGCCAGGAGGTTCAGGGCGACGGCATGGATGGCCGTGCATACTATCAGCAGCTTAAATTCAAGCCGGTAATTGAATATATAGATGTTGATGTACAGGTGACGGAGCCAAGCATCGCAGGCAAGGGACTTTCAGGCAAGGTTGCACACTTTAAGGACAGTGAGCTTAAGGCCGGAACAACAAAGACCTATCATGCCGGAGATATGCTCGACCTCTCAGCTGTTGCAGACAGCGACGCCTACAGAGTTTTAGGATACGAGGTATCTGTTGACGGAGGAGTTAAGTTCAATCATATAGAGGACTCCTCACAGCTTATTCTTCAGGCAGGCAAGGTCAAGGGCTATATCATCAGGCCTGAGGTTGCGCCTAAGAGCAACTATATTGAGGTTGAGTATGAGGCAGGAACCAGCGGCTTCGTACATGCGGATAATCTTGTTCCGCAGTCGGCACTTAAGGATTATCCGGATCTGAAGGGCAAAAACATACTTGATGTTAATCCGCAGGCCAAGAATATATATGACCGTATCTATCCGACAGTCGGCAAGGCTTATTCAATTGATATAGTTGTCGATAAGGCAGCAAAGGGCAGCAAGACTGTAAGACCTACTGTAAAGGACGGAGACAACGGCAAGACCTATACCACCAACAAGTATTATTTCCTTGCACGTAATGCAAAGGACAACAATAAGTTCAAAATAGGAACAAAGCTGTCAGAGCCGGGAGATGTACATGACTATACATTGTCAGGCTCAGCGGTAACCAAGGCGGTAGCCGTAAGACAGGACGGCAAGGGCTATAATATTCTTCCGACCAGGGGCTATACAATAATGGCAGGCTCAGGTCAGGTCAAGCTTACAGACAAGACCACCAAGAAGGAGGTTCAGACTGTAAATGTAAGCAGCAGCGCAGTTGCTGATAACGGTACATTTACCCTGACCGGCAAGTCAGGAGAGAACGGAGACCTTATTACCGTGCTTTGCTCAAACGGTCTCGGAGATGACCAGATAATAGAGGTTAAGCTCGGAATCAATAAGGACAAGGACGGAAAGTTTGTTGATAATGCAGGTCAGCTCGTAATGGGCTATCCTGTTACAGCTCCTGAGATTAAAACAGTAACCTACAGCTATGACAAGCCGTCAAGCTCTCAGAGCGTTACTCTTAAGGAGAGCCAGATAAGACTGCTTGATGATACTCTTAAGCTCACCGCTGTGGTTGACAATAAGGGACATGATATTGAAGCTGTTAAGTTTGTCGTAAGAGATTCAAGCGGTTCGACCAAGGAGCTTACAGCTGCTCCGCAGAACGGCAAGAGCAACAATGTATTCGAAGTAAGCGTTAAGAACATGCTTAACTATTTCCACTCAGGCGATAAGATCTATGCTTACATAGTGGATAAGGCCTCAGTCGATATAAACTTCGGAACAACGACCAAGAAGCAGCAGATTACATATCCGCAGGTTGATACGGGACTTTCTACATACGTAGAAAATGAGAAGATAACACCAAAGACCTTCAGTCAGGATAATGATGCGAAGTCGCTTATGTCTGATGTCAATCTGCCTGTAATAGGCGGACCGAGCTCAGCAGCCCAGAGCGGACTTATATCATTCAACAAGACCTGGCATGAGGGACATAAGTCCTACTCCTTAACGGCCAACATAGATGCACTCTATGATAATATCGTGGATTCTGCAGCTGATAAGGCAAAGAGAGCTCAGGGAACGCATGAAAATCTGCTGGAAGCACATAAGCAGCGCAAGGATAAGCTTCAGAAGAAGAACGATGTTCTGATGAATGAAGATGCGTTTGACCAGACAAATCAGAATGATGCGCTGGAGGCACTCCTCGGAAATGATATGATGAAGGATAATAAGGTTGCAGACAACCGGGCCGACAATGCTGAGTCCAAGGCCAAGGAGCTGCTTACCGAGACCTATCCGAGATATGCCGTCAATGTATATCTGTGCGTTGATCTTGAATTTGTACTTAATGAACAGACCGGTGAGTATCTGCTTTCGATGTGGTCGGTAGTCATCGGAGGCAAGTACAGCATAGAGCAGGTATATTATAACTTTATCATGTATATCCCTGTATTTATTGACCTGCAGGGAATGATTCAGCTGAATGTCTATTTCGGTTCGCTGACTGACGGCTTTAAGACTGCAGCCAGGGAGGGAGACTTCGACAACTATACCGGAAACCTTAAGGATATGGCTGACGGTGCAACTGTTGTAGGCGGAACGGATGCAACCTTTATCGGCAGATTCCAGGTCGGAGCCGGTGTAGTGAACTGTCTGAGTATACGAGGCGGCATAAGCCTGACCTTCCAGTTCCAGTTTGCACAGCTTGGCGCTGCAAGCAAGGACTGGGCCGGTGCGGTGCTCGGAGTAAGCGGCAGCATAGGAATCGATCTTGTGGTAACGCAGTTTAACTGGACCTTCGGAACAGCTCAGAAGGGCTTTGGAACCATGTCCAACAGGACACAGGTAGGATGGCTGTGGCCTACGGAAGATGATGAAAAGACTACTGCCAATGATGAAAAGAGTCCTAATGCCAGCAATGGTGTAAAGCAGGACAGCAGCTCGGGCAATAGCTCAGGCAGCAATTCAGGCAGCAGCTCTGCGAATAACAGCACCGGAGCCACATTCCCATCC
>CAVALT010000230.1:0-3441 GCA_963589455.1 Clostridiales bacterium | reverse complement strand
TCAGCCTGAGGCCTATGTGCCTTCGACCGATACCTATATTGAAAAGGATTCTGCTATTAATGATGAGATTGATAAGCTGAGACATTCTGCAACTGCTGCTCTTTCGGAGCGCAGTGATGTCATTATCGTGGCAAGCGTATCCTGCATCTACGGACTCGGCTCACCTATTGACTATAAAAAGATGACCGTATCCCTGCGTCCCGGACAGACTCACGATATGCGTGAGGTTATGCGCAGGCTTATCGATATGCAGTATTCCAGAAATGAGATGGACTTTAAGCGCGGCTCCTTCCGCGTGCACGGCGATGTGCTCGAGATATATCCTTCATATTCCGGCGGCGAAGCCTTCAGGATAGAATTTTTCGGTGATGAGATAGACCGTATAAGCTCAATCGATTCAGTTACCGGACATGTCAGAGCAGAGCTTTCGCACTGCATAGTATTTCCCGCCTCACATTATGTTGTTCCAAGAGATCAGATGGAGCGTGCCTGTGAGGATATAATGCAGGAAATGGATGAACGTGTTAAGTTTTTCACCTCTGAAGACAAGCTGATCGAGGCTCAGCGAATCAGTGAGCGTACAAGCTTTGATGTTGAGATGCTTAAGGAAACAGGAATATGCTCAGGCATCGAGAACTATTCAAGGCATCTGGCAGGTTCCGCCCCGGGTGCACCGCCGTATACGCTTATAGATTATTTTCCGAAGGATTTCCTTATTATAGTCGACGAGTCGCATATAACCATACCTCAGGTAAGAGGCATGTATGCAGGAGACCACTCACGGAAAAGAGTCCTCGTGGATTACGGCTTCAGGCTGCCGTCTGCTCTTGACAACAGACCTCTTAATATTGAGGAATTTGAAGAAAAAATCAATCAGATGCTCTTTGTATCAGCCACACCCGGTCCCTATGAGGAGGAGCATGAGTTGCTGAGAGCCGAACAGATTATAAGGCCTACGGGTCTCCTGGATCCGCTGATAGAGATTCATCCTGTTGAAGGACAGATAGATGATCTGGTCTCACAGATCAACCTGGAGACAGCCAAGGGCAATAAGATACTTGTTACCACTCTTACCAAGAAGATGGCCGAGGATCTCACTGACTACATGAAAAACATCGGAATCAGAGTCCGTTATCTGCATTCAGATGTTGATACGCTCGAGCGCAGTCAGATTATACGTGATATGCGTCTTGATGTGTTCGATGTGCTTGTAGGAATCAACCTCCTCAGAGAGGGTCTTGATATACCTGAGGTATCACTGGTTGCCATACTGGATGCGGATAAGGAGGGCTTTCTTCGAAGTGAGACCTCGCTTATCCAGACTGTTGGACGTGCAGCACGTAATGCTGACGGTCATGTCATAATGTATGCCGATACAATTACCGGTTCAATGCAGCGTGCCATAGATGAAACCAACCGACGCCGCGAGATACAGGATAAGTATAATAAGGAGCACGGCATCACGCCTACAACTATCAGAAAGGCTGTCCGTGAGCTCATCACCATCTCGAAGGCCGCAGACAGCAGGGCTAAGGCTGATGACAAGGACATCGAATCCATGAATCAGCGCGAGCTTAAGCTGTTAGAGACCACTCTCAGCAAACGCATGCGTGCCGCGGCGGCCGAGCTTAACTTTGAAGAGGCTATATCTCTGCGTGACAAGCTCACCGAGATACGAAAGCTGCTTTACGATAAAAACAGCTGATATTGCCTGTCCAGCAGTGAGGCCTTCACTGCTGGACATTTTTTTGTTAAGGAAATGCTGATTAAATCAGCATTTCCTTAACAGCCTCCGGCGGATCACACGGATTTACAAGGAAATTAGCTGCTTCGCAGCGTAAATCCGGTGTGGGAAACGCTTTAATCAGCGTTTCCTTAATCGGAATCCCGCTTCCGTTTTCCTATATCTCTTCTTCGATCTGTCTGCGTGCTGCTGCTATGCTTATATGCTTTGCTGCAGCAGCTGCTGCAAGATCCTCATATTCAAGCTTCTCTCTTTCAACTCCGTAGCCTGATACATGCTTGGCTCGGATGCTGCCGCAGCTTACGGCATATTCTCTTGTCTCACGTCTGAGCGTATAGCGGTGCATGACCGCCTCACGCACTCCTATGGTGCTTGTATATCTGAATATGGCTCTGACTATGCTCTCACGCATATCCTCTCTGCATAAGAGCTTAAGGATAACTCCCTGACGCTGCTTCTTCATAAGTGCAGCCTCGGTCCATACATCCAGTGCTCCCGCCTCTAAGAGCTGCTCAAAGGCAAAGCCAAGCTCCTCGGCACTCATATCGTCAATATTGGCTGACAGCTCGATTACAGTATCTGTGAGTCCGTCAGTATCGGCGGACCCGCTGAGCCTGACAGCTTTGTCTGAAGCTGAGTCCTCGGCATTGTCAGCTTTGAGCGCATTAGCCGGTGCCGGATTATTATCCTTTCCCTGATCGTCTGCGCTTTCTCCAAGTATGACTCTTACACAGTTTGCTGCCTCGAAATCCTTGCTGCCCATACCATAGCCGACACGTTCTATCCGCATTGCCGGTCTGCTTCCGAAGCTGTCAGCAAAGTGTCTGATTAAAGCAGCTCCTGTGGGAGTCAGCAACTCTCCCCTGATGCCGCTGTCATATGAGGGAATATCTTCGAGAAGACAGGCCGTAGCCGGTGCCGGAACAGGCATAATGCCATGCGCACATCTGACGCTTCCGCCTCCTGTATTAACCGGAGAGGCAACTATCCTGTCCGGCTTCAGCATCGACAGCATTACAGAAACGGCTGTTACATCTGCAATGGCATCCATATTTCCAACCTCATGGAAATGTATCTCAGTCACGGGCACTCCGTGTACATGACTCTCTGCTTCTGCAATAAGCCCGTAAACAGCCTCAATATCTGCCTTTACAGCCTCCTCGAGCTGCATATGGTCATTGAGTATATGCGCTATGCCGGCCATGCTGTTGTGCGTATGTGTATGTCCGCCGTGGCTGTGCTCATGCTCTGCCGCATGACTGCAAGCCTCTCCGGCAGCTTCATCATGTCTATGCTCATGTCCATGAGCTTCACTGCCGCAGTAATCAGACTCGCTGTGCCGGTCCTCGCCGCAGCCATGGTTGTGATCGTGATTATGCTCATGGCTGTGATCACAGGCTTCGCCGTGTTCATGGTTATGGCAGTGCTCATGATTATGCTCGTGCTCTGCAGCTTCGCTGTGATAAGCCGCGCCCTCCTCGGCTCCGTCAATCAGGACCCTCATATGTGTGCCGCTTATGCCGCATTTGACTGCAGGCTCAGCCTTGAACTGTACCTTGGGAATTCCAAGAGAATTAAGCCTGTCCAGAACTTTTTTTCTCTCCTGCTCCGGAAAGAGCTCTAAGAGCGCTGCAGAAAGCATATCTCCTGCCGCACCCATGCCAAGATCCAGATATAATATCCTCATGTCACTTATC
>CAVALT010000229.1:0-3444 GCA_963589455.1 Clostridiales bacterium | reverse complement strand
TCAGCATTTTGCTTAAGTCCCTCGGCAAGCTGTGGAAGCTTCTTCCTTAAAGCCTTCAGCTCCCCGGCAAGCTCATCCCTTTTTCTGTAGCGCGGCTCATCCTCCTTTAGCCCGCTTATGCTGTTGTTAAGCTCGTCAGCCCGTCCCTGCTTAGCTGCTGCGGCCTCATACTCCGATGCTCTCAGCTCGGCATTATGCTCTGCCTCAGCGAGCTTTTCTGTAGATTTCGAGAGTTTGTCTTCATAAGACTTTAGCTCACTGCACTTTGCAATCCAGGCATCATAACAGGGCTTTACGATCCTGCTTGCTGCCTGCTGTCTGCAGGATCTGTGCTTAAGCTCAAGGATCTCCTGCTGCTGTCCTGCAAGCTCCTCCCTCGCCTCTCTGAGGCGCTTAAGTCTGTCTATAGCCTTATTATTGCCTTCGGCAGTTGCAAGCTCTGCGGATAATCTGGCATATTTCTCCTCTGCCTTATTTCTTGCTGAAGCTGCTGCGGGGAGAGCTGTGCGGTCTGCCTCTATGAGCTCGCTTATGATTTCCTCAATCTCATCAGGATTCCAGACGCTGTGTGCATTATGCACCTTACCTTTAAGCTCCTTAAACCTGTCAGCAGGGCTGACTACGCTTTTCGCAGCGAAGCTTCCTTCGCCTTTAGCTTCTGCCTCCTGCCCCTCTGCGTCTGCTGATCCCTCCGTTTCATCATTTTCAGCCGAAGCTTTCTTCTCAGGTGCCTCTTCCTTCCGGTCTGATATTATATTTATTATCTCTTCCTCAGAATCAGCCTCAGGCAGACTCACTCCGTCCAGATACTGTATTATGCTGTTCTCCGCAGCTGTCTTTTTCTTCTCTGCAGCGTCCTGCTTCTCCTTGAGCTTTGCTTCGAGACTCTTATATCCGGCCGTCATGAAGATATTGCGTAGTATCTCTGTACGCTTCTCGGTGCTTGCATTAAGCAGACTCCAGAACTCTCCCTGAGCTATCATAGCTATCTGCTTAAACTGCTTGTCATCTATATTAAGAAGTGCCTCAACGGCAGCATTTACCCTGGTAAGTCCCTCTACCGGCGGCCTGCCCTCCTCGTACAATACTGCACTTTCATCATATAAGCGCGTGCCCGAACCGCGTTTTTTCGCGCCCTCATAGGCCGGGCTTCTCCATACATGATAGCTTTTGCCCTGATGCGTGAAATAGAAATCCACAAAGCTCTCAGCCGTGTCCATGGCATATTCACTTCTCAGATTCTTAGTACCTCTGTAGGTACCGCTTGTCGTTCCGTAAAGTGCAAAGCAGATAGCATCAAATATAGTCGTTTTGCCGGCACCGGTATCTCCCGCTATCAGGAAAAGCCCCTTCTCCTCAAACTGTGAGAAATCAATCTCCGGCATGGTATCTGCGTAGGGCCCGAATGCACTTATTATCAGCTTAATCGGTTTCATCTGTAATGCCTGCCTCCTTTGCCGCCTCACGCATGAGCAGCAGCTCCTCCTCACTCATCTCACAGCCGTATATCAGCCTGTAGAAATCTGCTGTCAGCTCGGAAAATGTCTTATTGTCAGCAGCTGCCGTTATATCCGTATGCTCAATGGCTCTTGTGTGTGAGTTGTCATAATCAATCCTTACAGTATTGGGATAGGTTTGTCTGAAAATGCCTATGGCGTCATTTACCGCATCCTCATCTGTAAGCGTCGCATATATAAAATCCTCAGGTGAACTAATATTATCTGCGGCAAGAAGCTTATTCATCGGTCCCTTAAGATGCCTCAGATCACGCAGAGGCTTTAATGGAACAAGCTCCACCTGCACTTCACCCTTGCCCGCAAGGGTCACCAGCGGAACAGATTTAAGATTGCTGACCTCGCTTAAGGAATATTTAAGAGGAGATCCGGAATAGCGGACTGTATCACGGCCGATTTTCTGTGGTGCGTGTATATGGCCTAGAGCTGTATAATCAAAGGCATCAAAGCAGCCAAAGCCAATCTTTTCAACCAGTCCTACGCTCTGTGTTCCCAGTCCCTCCGAGCCTCCAAGCTCCGGATCAGCCGAATTGCCCGTTACAAACTGATGCGCTATTATCACATTTCGCCGTGCAGCATCTATATCCGCCTTCTCTATTACAGTTCTTACCGCATCCTCGTAGGAATCGATCTTTGCATCAGGATAAAAATGTCTCACCTGTGAGGCCTTGACAAAGGGCAGCATGTATATGTCCAGCTCTCCGTATTCATCGCTGACAGTTTCTTTATGCAGCTCCCCGTCAAATACAGCACTTATAAAAATGCTTCCTGCCTTAAAGAGCTCTCTTCCGTAATTAAGCCTGTCATCAGAGTCGTGATTCCCGCTTATCATGAATACCTTCACACCTGCTGCCGAAAGCCTGCACAGAAAATGATCGAGCAGTCTTGTTGCGGCTTCACTCGGAACTGCCTTGTCATATACATCACCTGCTATAAGCACGGCATCCGCCTGTCTGTCTGCTGCAAGCTCTATGATGCGGTCAAGTATATAGCTCTGATCCTCGATCAGGTCAAAGCCTGAAAGTGACTTCCCGAGATGCAGGTCCCCGAGATGTATGAATTTCATGGAAGGTTCTCCTTTCTGCTGTCAGAATCAGCATTATTCCAGATTTCATAGTATGATGGTATCTGTTTAGCTCCTCTAAACATTTGGTTCTTCGGGCCCTGGTCTCCTGAAGCACTCAGAGCACCATCACAAGGGTTCCGGCGCCGATCAGGATGCATCCGATCAGAGACTTTACGGTAAACTGCTCATGCAGGAATACAAAGGCGAGTACAAGCGTAATCACTACGCTCAGCTTATCGATCGGAACTACCTTAGAGGCCTCTCCTATCTGTAATGCCCTGTAATAGCAAAGCCACGAGGCACCGGTTGCCAGTCCGGACAGAATCAGGAATATCCAGCTTTTTCTGCTGATTTCAGTGATTCCGCTGAAGCTGTGTGTGATACAGACCATTACCCAGGCCATGACAACAACCACCATGGTACGAATCGCAGTTCCCAGGTTTGAATTGACATTTTCAATACCTATCTTCGCCAGTATAGACGTAAGCGCTGCAAATACTGCAGATAAAACAGCAAATAATCCCCACATTTTTTATCCCCCTTTTTATTTTGCTTTCTTAGCAGCAACAGTTTTTTTCCTCAGCTGAAAACTGAAGAAACCTGTTGTCCATCTTTTCCACTGTATCTACTGATTGAGATGTAGTTTATGAACACGAACACAGTAAGTATAGCACAAAGGCGATGCCTAATAGACAGAGTCTGCACCTTCAGCCTGTACATTTTCAGCCATACTTGAAAATCCATGGCAAACATCCTATAATTTAATCACAAAACATCACAAATGATCACAAAGTATAGAAATAATCACAAAAAATCACAGTTGATCACAAATTATATAATTAATCACAAGGCATCACATTATAT
>CAVALT010000228.1:2282-3444 GCA_963589455.1 Clostridiales bacterium | reverse complement strand
CGGCCACATCGAGGATTTGCGGAGCAAATTCGAGATAGGTGCTAAACAGTTACGTTATTATTAAGTGCTGTTCTTTTTAAAGTATTTTCTTGCTTCGGATTATGCTGCGAGGCAGCACAATCCGAAAACAAATACTTGCAATCCTCCAGAGATTTCTAAGAAGTACCGATCAAATCAGCCTTCTTTTTGCTTCTGTGGAGCTTCCTTATCAGAATTTATCAGAAATCTGTAAGCTCAGCCTTTCTCTTCTCAAGGAATGCTGTCATTCCTTCCTTCTTATCATGAGTTGAGAATGTGAATCCGAATGCATCTGCCTCCATTCTGAGTCCGTTTGCAAGATCCATGTCAAGGCCTGCGTTGATTACGCTCTTAGCGATGCTGATTGCATAGCTGCCGTTCTTAAGGATCTTAGCTGCCATCTTCTTGCACTCGTCCATAAGCTGATCTGCCGGAACAACCTTGTTTGCAAGGCCGATGCGGTATGCTTCCTGTGCATCGATTCTGTCGCAGGTGAAGATAAGCTCCTTAGCGCGTCCCTTGCCTACAAGACGAGCAAGTCTCTGTGTGCCGCCAAAGCCCGGAAGGATGCCGAGTCCGCACTCAGGCTGACCGAAGATAGCATTTTCAGCTGCTACTCTGATATCGCAGCACATGCTGATCTCGCAGCCGCCGCCAAGAGCATAACCGTTAACTGCTGCAATTGTTACCTGCGGCATGTTCTCAAGTCTGTTGAAGGCCTCCATAGCAAGAAGTGACATTGCACGTCCCTCTGCTGAGTTGGCATTAACCATCTCTGAGATATCAGCACCTGCTACAAATGACTTAGCACCTGAGCCTGTAAGGATAACTACGCGTACGTCCTTGCGCTTCTCGATATCAGCACAGCACTCGTTAAGCTCTGAAAGAGTCTCTGAGTTAAGTGCATTAAGTGACTTCGGACGGTTGATGGTAATTGTTGCAATCTGATCAGCAACCTCAAGAGTAATGTTGTTCATTGGTCTGTCTCCTTATTAATGTAAGCTTCCCGGTCTCCCGGTATGTTTTCAATGTTCTCTAAAGAGTATAACACCTGACGCACATTTTTTCTCTAATAATTTGTGAAGTTTTTATCATTCACCTAAAACAAATTAAAGATGCCAAGCATAATCTCCCTGCTTATTTA
>CAVALT010000228.1:0-2272 GCA_963589455.1 Clostridiales bacterium | reverse complement strand
CATCACTGCAGCAGGCTTCCGGGATATTTGCCGGCATCGTTCTTAGTTTTGCCTTACAAAAATATCCCCGCTGTTTTCGCAGCAGGGATATTTTTGTAACAGTATGTTAGAACCTTAATCAGTTAATTTAATTTGCTGCTGACTCAGACTCTGCCTCTGTGCTCTCAGCTGCAGCTGTTGTCTCTGTCTCTGCATCTGCTTCTACAGCCTCAGCATCTGCTGCAGCTGCCTGAGCTGCAATCGTGCTGTACTCTTCCTCAGAAACATAATTAACTGTTGCATGCTCGGTAATGTACTTTCCTACAAGATACTGTACAACAGTCTGTGCAAGCACATCCTCTGTATTATTGTTCTTAACCTGCTCAGCCTGATCCTCGTATCCGAAGTCCTTAAGGTACTCCATGAAGGACTCGTCATTGTACTCAAAGCCTGCCTCACCTGCAATTGCGTCTACTACTGCTGTCTGCTTTGCAAGCTTTTCAGCGTCCTCCTTAATGCTTGATCTGTACTCATCATAGGACTGGTTCATGGTCGTAAGATAATCGGCAAGACCGCTTATACCGTAGCTTCCATAGTAGCTTGCGATAGTCTTATCCATGTTCTGAATTGATACATCAAGTGCCCAGCCTATTGCTGCATCCGTAACCTCAACATCACTGGCTTCAACGGCTGCCTCTACTGCATTGGTATAAAGCTCATTCTTAGCATATGCTGAATTTGACTTCTCAAGATACTCTCTGATGGCTGCACGATACTCATCAGCTGTCTTATACTGTCCGCCGCTGTAGGTATTTGCAAGCTCATCTGTAAGATCCTCATAGGTAAGTGCTCTTGATACTGAGTTAATCTTAACGTCAAACACAACATCCTTGCCTGCAAGATCAGTGCTTGAATAGTCCTCAGGGAAGGTAAGATTAAGAGATACCTCATCTCCTGCCTTATGTCCTACAAGTCCGGATTCAAAGCCGTCAATAAATGAATTGGAGCCAAGTGTAAGATTGTAGCCTTCGGCAGAGCCTCCGTCGAACTCCTCTCCATTGAGCTTGCCGGTATAATCTATGTTAACAGTGTCGCCTTCCTCGGCTGCGCCCTCAACATCCTTGGTCTCTCCTCCCATGGTGAGATAATAGCTTATCATATCATTGACAGAGTCCTCAGTTACCTCCTCTGTGATCGGTGCGGTAATTGTAAGTGTGCTTATGTCTCCAAGCTTAACAGTTCCGAGGCTCTCCGGCTTCTCAGGCTTGATTGCCGCTATAGCCTTGGCATCCTCACTGAGAGTCTCTGTCTCGCTCTCTGATTCACCCTCAGACTCTGCTCCTGACTCTGCAGCAGTTGTCTCAGTGCTGTCTGACTTTGAGCATCCGCTTAATGCAGCTGTTACGGCTGCTGCCGCAACAATTGCAGCGACTGCTGTCTTTTTGAATTTTCTCATAATATCTTCTCCTTAATATAATTGTAACTGTTTAGCACCCGGCCCGCAAAAGCCTGAATAAAGAAGCCATTTTTTTGGTCTGCGCTTACTTATCCAGCCAGGTCGGATTCGGGAAGTATCTGAACAATACCTTCGCTATAATCTTATCTCTGGAAATGTAGCTGTTCTCCCAGTATCTCGCATCGAGTGAATAATTGCGGTTGTCTCCAAGGAAGAAATAGCAGTTTTCCGGAACCTCGAAGCTCATATCTCCGGTATAAAGCATGGGCTCTCTGAGATAATCCTCGGAAAGCTTCTCTCCGTTAACATATACGGCTGCGGTGACAAGCTCTGCATCACTCTCGCTGTCTATTCCCGGCAGCTCCTGAAGCTCTGACGCCTTAACCGTTCCGTCCTGCTTTATCTCTATAGTATCTCCCGGCAGTCCGATCGTTCGCTTCAGATAATACAGTGTCTTCGGATGTGTTATCTCCTGTCCGCATACCGGGCAGGTATCCGGCGCCTCGCCCTCTCCGCTGCCGCTTCCGCAGCGATTGCAGATCCATCCGAATTTGAATATGACGATGTCGCCTCTCTCCGGATCTCCGAAATAATAGCTGAGACGTGAGCCTATAACTCTGTCGTTCTGCTCTATGGTATCCTCCATGGAGCCGGTGGGCACAGTTGAATTGGCAATTATGAAATTATTGCAGATCAAAGCAATTGCGACTGCAATAACCAGCACCTCTATCCAGCTGAGTATCTCCTTGAACAGCGATGTCGGCTTTTCTGCTTTATCGGACGCTGTATTTTTCTGCTCTGTGTTGTTATGCTCTGTGTTATTGTCCATTATTGCAC
>CAVALT010000227.1:0-3445 GCA_963589455.1 Clostridiales bacterium | reverse complement strand
ATAATGTATCTGTTCAGTACCTTACGAATTTCAGCTTAAATTTGACTGCTTGCAGGCAAATTTACACTAAAATTCGTAAGGTGGCCAAGGCCCGAAGGGCCTTTGGCCAGCCACATCTCGAATTTGCACCGCAAAAACGTTAGTTCTGCTTTGCAAACTGCTTTAAGCAGGCTGCACCTATTATGACGACATAACCTATGACGCTCAGCACATCAGGGATTTCACCAAAGAAAATGATGCCAAGTACTGCTGCAAATATGATCTGAGTATATCCATAGATTGAAACGACCCTTGTTTCTGCATATGAGTAGGACGCAGTAATTGAAAACTGAGCTATTGCGGCACTTATACCTACCAGCAGAAGTATGCACAGCTCATGCAGGTTGACATTTATTCCTTCATATATTGAAAACGGCGTGCACAGCAGGCAGGTGAATACGGAAAATGCAAATACCATGCAGGAATTGTCTACTCCGAGCTTTCCGAGCTTTCTTACCATACAGTACGCCATACCTGCTCCCCAGCCTCCGGCAAGTCCAATCAGCGCATATACAAAATGCACATCAAGCGATGGCTTCATTATAAACAATGCACCGATAAAGGCCAGCACCACCGAAAACCAGTCCATCTTCGTTGGCTTTTCCCCGAGAAAATATACCGCGGCAAGCATGGAGAAGAACGGTGAGGTCTTATTCAGCATATTGGCATCCGGCAGATTCATGTGATCAAGTGCAAAATAATTGCAGAGCATGCCGAAGGCACCGAAGCTTACTCTTGCAAGCAGAGTAAGCCAGCCCTTCAGATTCTTCGGCAAAGTCTGTCTGTTTCTCAGAAAGAGCGGCAGTGCTATGACTGCCGCTACTGCGTTTCTGAAAAAGGCCTTCTGGAACAGCGGAACCTCCGCTGCATATTTTACGAAGAATGACATCAGTGCAAAGAAAAATGCAGATGATATCATGCATGCTATACCTTTTTTATTATTATCCATTTATAACAATTACTCTTTTCTGCTGTGATGCCGCAAATACGTCGGCATCATTCATCCCTTCTGTCCGCCTGCCCGATTACAGACTGCGCCAGTCCCAACCTTCAACCTTCTGTCTGCAGTCTGCAGCTCCTTATCCCACAAAATGTCCCTTCTCATTCATGCGGTTAAGTGCCGTAACAAGCGCATTGATGGATGCGATGATAATATCGGCATGTGTACCGACTCCCCAGTACTGCTTGCCCGTCTTGTCTGCTATGCATACATAAGCTGCAGCCTTGGAGTCTGAATCCTTGCTGACGGCATGCTCAGAATAGGTGATGAACTCATACTCAAAATTGTAGCTTGTCTTCTTAAGTGCATCGCTGACTGCATCCAGACGTCCGTTTCCGTCACCCTCAAGATTGAAGCTCTCTCCGTTGATTACAGCTCTCATCTTAACCGAGATGCTGTCATCATCCTCGTCCTTGGTCGTGGACAGATGATTGAAGGTTGCATCAGATATATCGATCGGACTGAAGCGGTTGATATATTCCGTCTTGAATGCAGTAAATATCTCATCCGGCTGAAGCTCTGCCTGATCATTGTCAGAGATGCCTGTGATAAAGTAGCCAAGCTCACTCATCATAGCCTTTGGAATGATGTAGCCGTAGTTATGCTCAAGGATATAGGCAACTCCGCCCTTTCCGGACTGTGAGTTGATACGTATGATATCACCCTCGTAGGCACGGCCGACATCATGAGGATCAAGCGGCAGATACGGACAGGTCCAGTAGTGCTCTCCAGTCTCCTCCTTCCACTTCATACCCTTTGATATAGCATCCTGATGTGAGCCTGAGAATGCAGCAAAAACCAGCTTGCCTCCGTACGGCTGACGCGGTCCTACACCCATGCCAGTTACTCTCTCATATATCTCCACGGCCTCCTTGATGTTTGAGAAGTCAAGCTTTGGATCTATGCCGTGCGTAAACATGTTGATGGCAAGCGTGATTATATCCACATTTCCTGTACGCTCACCGTTTCCGAATAAGGTTCCCTCTATGCGGTCTGCGCCTGCAAGAAGTCCGAGCTCTGCATCTGCAACGCCTGTGCCTCTGTCATTATGAGGATGCAGCGAGACGATAACATTTTCCCTGTTATGAAGCGTATTGCATATATACTCCACCTGATTGGCAAATATATGCGGAAGGCTCATCTCCACGGTCGCCGGAAGATTGATTATAACCTTGTTGTCAGCTGTCGGCTGCCATACATCTATTACCGCATTGCAGATATCTCTGGCAAACTCAGGCTCAGTACCGGTGAAGCTCTCCGGTGAATACTGGAACATGAAATTTGTCTCCGGATACATATCACGATACTTAAGCATAAGCTCGGCACCGTCTGTTGCAATCTTTATAATCTCATCCTTTTCCTTGCGGAATACCTGCTGACGCTGTGCAAAGGAGGTTGAGTTGTACAGGTGAATGATAACATTTTTAGCTCCCTGTACCGCCTCAAAGGTCTTCTCAATAATATGCGCGCGCGACTGCGTAAGCACCTGTATGGTAACATCATCAGGTATAAGCTTGTTGTCGATAAGATAACGGGTGAAGTCAAATTCTGTCTGGCTCGCTGCAGGGAAGCCTATCTCAATCTCCTTAAAGCCTATCTTAACAAGATATTTGAAGAAGTCCAGCTTCTCCTCCAGGTTCATTGGAACTATAAGAGCCTGATTGCCGTCTCTTAAGTCAACCGAGCACCAGGTCGGTGCCTTCTCGATATGGTCCTTCTTATACCAGGTCAGATCCTCGACTGCGACCGGTGCCGGAAAATAACCTGGTCTGTATTTATCAAAATTTTTCATGGCTTCCTTGCCTCCTCAGATATATTCGTATTATGCTGCCCGCAGAGCGTTTTTATCCAAATGGCATAACTGTTTAGCACCCCATCTCGAATTTGCTTCGCAAATCCTCGATGTAGCTGGCCAGAGGCCCTTCGGGCCTTGTCCGCCTTCCGTATTTTAACGTGAATATGCCTGCAAGCAGTCTATTCACATTAAAATACGGAAGGTGCTAAACAATTACAAATGACGTGTGATTTCCCCATACAACAAAAAACGCCTCTTTGTATTGTATATACAAAGAGACGAAAACTATTAATGTAAATGTTTCCGCGGTACCACTCTTCTTGGCGTCCATCAACGCCCGCTCAACAGGGTTGTTGCTCAGGGGTGAGACCCTGCAGTGACCCTAAGTCTCGCACCAACCGACTATTCTCTCGAGGCATCTTAAAGCAGGTTATTCCCGTCATTGCAACGCGGTATGAAATTGTCAACGAAAAAAGTGTAAGATATGTCGTTGCTTTTGTCAAGCTGAAAAATTCCAAAGTTGGAAGTTAGAGGTTAAGACGTATGCCTCCGGAAGTTTGCCTGGGACGCGGCTGCCAAGGATTTGCAAAGGAATTAACTGCTTTGCAAAT
>CAVALT010000226.1:0-3450 GCA_963589455.1 Clostridiales bacterium | reverse complement strand
CATTGTGAACATCGGAAGGTAAAGCGCAATTACGATAAATCCGACAAATATTCCCAGAAAAACAAGTATGGCTGGCTCCAAAACGGACAGTGCTCTGTTGGCTGCGGTCTCTGTTTCGTAGTCATAGTACTTGCTTATCGCGCTTAAGGTTTCCTCCATGCTTCCGGAGCTTTCACCCATGGCACACATCTCTATGAGCAGCTCATCAAGCGTGCCCTCCTTGCGGAGGCAGTCTCCGAGGCTGTAGCCTGATTCGATGCCGCTTACAGCCCGTTCTATTGAGCTGCTTATATGCTTATTGGTGATCGTCTTGCCTGTAATCTGCAGTGCTCTTAGTATCGGAAGTCCTGCTATCAGCATGGTGGCCATGGTTGACGAGAACTGGCTGGCTATGCTTAAGGTCTCGATCTTTCCGATAAGCGGCACCTTGAATATGAGACGCGAGAGTCTCAGTCCGCCCTCAGGTGTCCGCGAATACATTATTATCGCGACGACTATAATCAGAATTATCAGTATAATGAGCCACAGCCATTTGCGGAAGAAATTCGATATGCCAAGAAGCAGCAGCGTTATGGCCGGGAGCTCATTTCCCTGATCCAGGAAGGTCTGAGCAAGTGTCGGAACCGCAAAGGTCATAACTACGGCAATAACTATGCCGGCCAGCACGATGATGAAGGCCGGGTATGCCATGGCACCCTTGATCTTGGCATAGAGCTTGTGCCTCGCCATGTAGAAATCAGACAGCCTCTGAAATGCCTCCTCGAGTGAGCCTGACTCCTCTCCTGATCTAATGGTCTCTATAAATGTAGTCGGAAGCTTCTCTCCGTGTATGGCAAAGCTGTCTGCAACGCTGTAGCCGGCTGCAACATCATCTCCTACCTCGGTAAGTATCTTGCGAAACATCCTGTCCGAGGTCTGCCTGGCCGCAAGCTTGGTCGCTGTCTCAATGCCTATGCCTGACTGCAGCATGATAGAAAACTGCTGGCATACGACAGAGAGCGTACGCATATTTATCTTGGTTGAGATGGAATTAAGCTTCTCTATGATGCTGGCATAGTCATAGGTTTCCTTAAGGCTTGTGACTACAGGCAGCTCTTCCTTAAGCTGGCCTACAGCCTCATTTTTATCACGGGCCTTAACTATACCGTTGACCTTAACTCCATCCTTAGATATCGCTTCGTAGCGAAATGTACTCATGTATTATCTTCCTTATAGTATCTTCACTGTATACCGAGGGAAATGCTGATTTAAGGAGAAGCCGATTAAAGCATTTCCCACGCCGGATTTACGCTGCGAAGCAGCAAATCCCAAAGCAAATCCGTGCGTTTTGCCGGAGGCTGTTAAGGCAATGCGGGTTAAATCAGCATTTCCTTAGCAGCATTTCCCTGAATAATGACAGCTGTTCAGAACCATATCACTGCATCAATTTGCGATGCACATGCACTGCGGAGACTCAGTCCGTGGTGCTGAGGAATCTTGCCGCCTCTGATACGGTTGTGATGCCCTCTGTAACAAGTCTGCGGCAGTCGGCTATCATCGGCTCGAAGCCTGACTCATAGATGGCCTTTGCAACCTCTGACTGTGAAGCATTGTCCCTCAGCTTATCCTTAATGGCTGCATTAAGCGTCAGTATCTCAAATACTGCGATACGTCCTTTATAGCCCGTATTCATGCAGTCCGGGCAGCCGACCGGCTTATAGAAATGCATCTTGGCCGGATTGTAGCTCTCCTTCGGCATATCCAAAGTCTCAAAGTCCTCATCGCCAGGCGTATATTCCTTCTTGCAGAACGGGCAGAGCCTGCGGACAAGTCTCTGGGAAATGATGCCCTTGACCGCACTGTTGATGATATACGGCTCAACTCCGATATCCATAAGTCTGCTGAGTGTTGCTATCGAGCTGTTGGTATGCAGGGTTGAAAGCACGAGATGTCCTGTAATAGCCGAACGCATGGCGATCTGAGCAGTCTCACCGTCTCGGATCTCTCCGATGGCAATGATATCCGGGTCCTGACGGAGTATCGCACGCAATCCGCTTGCAAAGGTCATGCCGACCTTCTCATTTATCTGAACCTGATTGACTCCCGGCATGTCATACTCAATCGGGTCCTCAAGCGTAACCAGGTTTACCTCCTCGCGGTTAAGCTCAGAGATCATCGTATACATGGTGGTTGACTTGCCCGAACCGGTAGGTCCGCAGATAAGTATAACGCCGTTCGGATTATGTATAAGCCTTGTATATTCCTCAAGATGACTTCCGCTTAAGCCTATGCCCTGCTTGGTAAGCAGAGCCTCGCTCTTCTCAAGGAAACGAATAACTATCTTCTCGCCGTATTTTGTCGGAAGCGTGGAGACACGCAGGTCGTAGTCCCTGCCTCTGACTCTGACATTCGCACGTCCGTCCTGAGGGATACGCCTCTCGGATATATCCATATCAACCATGATCTTAATACGGGAAATGACTGAGCTCTGCAGCTGCTTCGGTACCGTAAGTATCTCGTGGAGCACTCCATCGATACGCATGCGAACCTTGAGCTCATCTGCCATAGGCTCGATATGAATATCCGAGGCTCCGTTTCCCGCTCCACGCTCTATGATGGAATTGACAAGTCTGATCGCCGGAGCCGACTGACCCGAGGTATCCTCTATCTGCTCACCGGATTCGCTGCCTGTGTGCTGAGCCGCGGTCTGACCTGAGGCATTCATCGCAGACTCAAGCTCATCGATGGCACGGTTCACACTTTCATTGCCGTAAAGAGTAGCTATGGCACGCTCAAGTCCAACCTTGGTAGCAAGCAGCGGTATGATACGCTTACCAGAGCTCTTGCGGGCTGCCTCAAGGGCCTTGAAATCCAGCGGATCATTCATGGCCAGATACAGAGTAGCTCCCTCAAGCTTGACCGGTACGATATTGTATTGTCTTGCGATATTCTTCGGAACCAGCGATGCAAGTGAAGTCGGAATAGTCGTCTTGGTCAGGTCTATCGAATCCATGCCGAGCTGAAGCTTGAGCACATCTATAATCTGACGCTCTGTCAGCACGCCATCGTCTACAAGCACCTCTCCGAGTCTCTTGCCCTCTCGCTTGCCCTGTTCAAGATACTTCTGCAGGCTCTCCTCATCCAGCTCTCCGGCAGCTACAAGTATCTCACCGAGTCTCTTATATGCCATCTGACACCCCTTCCCGATAGTGTTGCTTATCATGTAATTCATGCAACTGTCAGGCACCACATCGCTGCATCGCTTTGCGATGCGCTTTTGCAGCAGTTCAGCGGTGCTATACAATTACAAATCCATTTGGTTTTACTATACTTGAAAATATCAAAAATGTAAATGAGGCAGATGAGTCTGAGCCCCTCTGCCTTAGCTTCTTTATTTGTATCTGTTTAGCACCTGCCATATTTCAATGTGAATTGCCTGCTTGCAGGTAAATTCACATTGAAATATGGCAG